>JAHBUR010000008.1 GCA_019637975.1 Bacteroidota bacterium
CCTGCATGAAATCCTGATGAAATGCCCGCGTGTCGTCGTTGTGTACATACCTGAGCGCGTAGTTGAGATTGTCCACCTCATCGCTTGAAGGTGATGCGGATGTAAAGACAAGCCGCCGTTGCAATTCTCCGGCTGTGTTGTCGGCAAAGAGCAGGAAGAGAACTTTGAAATTAATCTCAACCCAATCCTTTTCATAGAACCGGAGAAGCTGCTGTTGTTCAATTGTGGTCGGGGGCTTCATCAGAAAAGTTCCATCACCCAGAAATATCGCCGCAACGACCCGTCCGTCAACGGGTTTGCACAGGAAGATGCGCCCCCGCTGAAGATGGAAATGTCCGACATCGCGACTGAAGGTGAAATCGGCGACCTCGGCACTTTGGGATTCGTCCGGTTGAAGGCCGATGAGTTGATCGTACAGCCTGTCGTACTCGGTCGGTTGGATTTGGGATGATTGAGCCGCCGATACAACATCGTTGCAGGCAAGCGACAAGAGTAGGATCAGAAGTGTGCGCAGTATTGCCATTGTGGTTCTCCCTTGAATCAGAAAGGTTGGCGGAATAAGTCAACTCACAACATCATATCCTCCGTGTTTGCATCGCAATCTCATACAACCTCATATACTTCTTCGCCGAGGCATCCCACGACAGGTCGGCGTTCATGCCGTTCATCATCATCTGGTGCCAGACCGGCTTGTTCGTCCGGTACATGGTCACTGCGCGCCAAACGGCATCGTTCAGCGCATAGCCCGCCGCGTCGTTGAAGGAAAAGCCGTTCCCTTCGTTGCTGCCGTACGATTGATACTCGTGCCAGTCGTGCACTGTGTCCGCAAGTCCGCCGGTTTTTCGGACGATGGGAATGGTGCCGTAGCGCAGACTGTACATCTGGTTCAAGCCGCACGGTTCGTAGCGCGAGGGCATCAGGAACATATCGGCGGCGGCTTCGATCAGGTGGGCAAGCTCGTTGTTGAAACCGATGTAGGTCCAGACTTTATGCGGCAATGCGTGATGGATTGCCGAGAACATGCGTTCGTACCGCTCTTCTCCTGAGCCGAGAATCACCCATTGGGCGTCAAGTTCCATCAGACTGTTGAATGTTTCGGCGATCAGATCGAAGCCTTTTTGCGCCACGAGTCGTGACACAATCCCGATAAGAGGCCGGTCGGTGTCGTACGGCATGCCGACTTTTTCGAGAAGAAATTTCTTGTTGAGATATTTCCCGCCCAGATTTTCTTTCGAATAGTGGTGGGGAAGATGCGGATCGGTTTCAGGATTCCAGACGTCCGTGTCGATGCCGTTGAGCACGCCGTGCAGATCTTCGCGACGCAGCACAAGGTAACCCTCCATTCCCGCGCCGTACTCCGGCGTGAGAATCTCGTGCGCGTAGGTGTCGCTCACTGTGCTGATGATTTCGGCGGAGAGGATTCCCCCCTTCATCATGGATACGCCGCCGAACATCTCCAGCGCGCTGAACCGGTCCGGCCGGATCTCCGCAATATCCATCACCGACTTGCCGAACAATCCCTGGTACCCGATGTTGTGAATCGAATAAAGCGTCGCCGTGCCGTCGAACATTCTATCCCAACTGTAATTGTCTTTGAGAAGCAACGGCAGCAGGCCGGTTTGCCAGTCGTTGCAGTGAATAACGTCGGGCGCCCATTGCAGTCGCTGGAGTGTTTCGATGACAGCCTTCGAGAAGAGAATGAACCTTGCATCTTCATCGAAGTCGTTCGTATAGATTCTCCCCCGATGAAAGAAATGCGGACAATCGATGAAATAGACCGGTACATCCGAGCCGGGAAGGTTCGCCCGCGATACGTGCACAGGCCAGGCAACACCCGCGACGCGTACCGGTATCTCGCCTATGGCGTACTCGTAATGCAAATCGTATTTCGTTTCGTCGATGGTGTTGTATTTCGGAAGGAATACTTTGACGTCACAGCCGAGTTTGCGCAAATACTTGGGCAGCGCGCCGGTAACGTCCGCGAGTCCGCCCGCTTTGGCAAAAGGCACACATTCGGATGCGGCGATGGCGATGTTCATGGCAACGACTGGGCAGTTGAATGATGGGTTGTTTGGGCTCAATATACTGACGGGGAGCAGAAAAGCAAACCGTCTACCGACTCAGTTCTTCTTCCACCTCCTCAACTTCGGTATATACTCGTTCGCCATCGCGCCAGCTTTCTCCGCAGGTATGTTCATCTGCTTCGTCATGTAGTCAACGGAAAGTTGCATCATCCCTTCCATCGTCAAGTCGGGCGTTGTAAACGCGCCGTTCGCGTAGCAAATGTGGCAATACTCGCGAGTCGTCGAGCCGTCGACTTCTGTTCCGAGATTTCCAAATTGTTCCGAAAGAGGCATGCCGCAACTCTGGCACCGTAGTTTATCATCCATTCCAATCTCCTTCTCTCATTAATAAGAATATTCCACAATCGGGTTCAATCTACCGGATTAGCTCTCCACTCGCAACCCGAAACAGGCCAAAATTCCTTGAAACTCACCCCTCTTTTCGTTACCATAGTAAGCCTAAAACCATCAGAAGTCCTTTCATTTTCAACTAATTACGGAGTTTCAGTGGCTATGCATTTCTTCAACAAGCTCGCACTTGTGGGCTGTGTCGTGATTGGTGCAGTTGTGCTGTTCGGATGCTCACCAAAACCGGGGGAACTTGTTGTCGCAAAAGTGGGCAACAAACCGATCTTACTCAAAGAATACGAAGAACTGTACTTGAAGAGCAGCGGCAGTGTAGATCAGGCCTCGGCGTCAACCCAGGAGGAGCGTGAGAAGTTTCTGGATTTGATGACGAAATTCAAACTGAAGCTTGCCGACGCGTATGATCAGGGGCTGGACAAGCAGCCTGAGATTCGCAGCGAAATCAACCAGTACAAGGGAAGCCTCGTCGCATCGTACCTCACTGAGAGGGAAGTCACCGCCCCGGGAATCAAAAAACTGCACGAAGCCCGGCAAACGGAAGTCCGTGCCAGCCACATCCTCCTCTCGCTCGCCCCCGGCGCAGCGCCGAGCGATTCGGAAGCGGTATTCAAGAAAGCGTACGAACTTATCGGTCTGCTGAATACCGGAGCGTCGTTCGAATCGCTTGCCGTTGCGCATTCCAACGACCCGTCGGTGCACCAGAACAAGGGCGATCTCTATTTCTTTACCGCAGGCCGGATGGTTCCCGAGTTTGAAGAAGCGGCGTTTGCACTGAAGACGGGCGAGTTGACGCAAAAGCCGGTGCGCACGCAATACGGCGTACATATCATCAAGTGCACGGGACGCCAGCCGGCGTCGGGAGAAATCAAAGCAAGCCACATTATGATCCGGTTTCACAGCCAGGAACCTTCTCCCGAAGACACGCTCGAAGCATACAAGAAGATCAGCCAGATTCGTGACAGCCTGCTTGCAAAGTTCGATTTTGCCGAACTTGCAACACGCAACTCGGAAGACCCCGGTTCCGCCCCCCGCGGCGGCGACCTCGGATGGTTCGGCCGCGCCCGATGGATCCAGCCGTTCGACGAAGAGGCATTCAAACTGAAGCCGGGCGAAATTTCGGGAATCGTCCGCACGATCTACGGATATCATCTCATTAAATCCTACGAGACACGACAGACAAAGCCGTACGCCGAGGCGAAAAAGGAACTGCAGCAAGTATATCAGCAAACGCGTTTCCAGCAGGACTACCAGAAGTTCCTGGGCAAGCTGAAGGCGGAAACACAATTCAGTATGGATGAAACCGCGCTAAACCTGTTCGTTGTGTCGTTTGATTCACTCAAGACAACACGCGACAGCGCCTGGTACAGCACGCTTGAGCCGGAATTAGGCAAGCGGCCTCTCATCCGCTTCGGCCAACGTACGGTTTCGTGCGACAGTATCGTTTCGATCATGATTCTGCGGCCCGATATGACGAGCGTGCCCCTGAATTCCCATTCGTTGCGCCAACAAGTCGAGAAGATCGCGGAACAGCTTGTGTTTCAGGTAAAGGGCGAAACCATCGAACAGACATATCCGGAGTTCGCCTCCATCATGAAAGAATACACGGACGGCATTCTGTTGTATCAGATTGAGCAGGACAGGGTTTGGGGAAAGGTTGCGGTGAACGACACGGTTCTTCAGAGTTATTTCAACGCCAACCGCGATAACTTCGTGTGGCCCGATCGCGTTGACTTCACCTCCGTCTCAACGTACAGCGACTCGCTCGCCAATCTGATTCATGAAAAGCTGAAAGCCGGAAAAACGCTCGAGCAAATATTTGCCGAAGACTCCGCACGAATGAAGATGCCGACTTCCTTCAGAGTGGCGTTTGCAAAAGGATCGGCAGCCCTTACTCCGTCTGCACTCAAGACTCTGGTTGCTGTGGCCGCCGAACTCAAGAACGACGCCGTGCTGACCCTCTCCCTTGCCGCGCAGCCGGATACATCAAAACGAAAGGCGCAGGAGGAGAGACTTGCCAATCAACGTCTCGATGCAGTCAAGAACCAATTCACGAGAAAGCTGGGCGTTGATCCGGAACGGATCCAGACCTGGGTACGGCCGTTGGCTGATCATATTACCGACCCCGCCGACAGAAACCGTGCACTGACAACAGTCAGCATCGACATCATCAACCGCCGCCCGTGGATTGTCGGTGGAATTGATCATCAGGTTCAGGCGGTACGGACGGATGAGCGGACAATGAAGGCGGATTCTCTTGCAGAAGGCGCTTACTCCGGGCCGTTCAGCTATCGCGGAAACTTCACCATCGTCCGCTTGAACAAGAAAGAACCCGCCCGGCAGAAAACGTATGAAGAGGCCGGCACGGAAGTGTCGAGTTCGTTCCAGGAATATGAATCGAAGCGTTTGGAGAAAGAATGGCTTGACGGACTTCGCAGAAAATATCCCGTTGTCGAACATAAAGAGGCATTGCAGAACGCGTTTGCCCGGGTCCAACCATAGTGTTGCCATGCTGTTGCTCGCCACTGTGTTCGTTTCCTGCTCGGAACAGCGGCCCGTTGATGAGTATGTTGCCCGCGTCGGACAGGCGACGCTGACGCAGAAGAACGTTGAGGAGAATGCCGGCGGGCAACCGGAACATCTCGTGCGGCAGTACGTCAGCAACTGGGTGATGTCGGAGATTCTCTTTCAGGAGGCGCAGCGGAGAGGGTTCGCCACATCGGAGGCGGTGATGCGGCAGGCCGGGGAGGCAAAGAGGCAGTTTGCCATTACTGCCTATCTCGAGCAGGAGGTTTACAGCGACGAACCGTCGGCAATTCGCGACAGCGATCTGCAACACGAGTTCACCTCCAACGCCGAATCGTACCGTCTGCCCAACGACGTTGTCAAGATGAGCTTTGCCGTCTTCGACGAGCGGGATGAAGCAAACGCATTCAGATCCAAAGTTCTTCGCGGCGCGCGATGGGAGGACGCAGTACAATCGGTCCGCAGCGACGAGGGGCAAAGCCGCCATCTGCTCCGTGTCGCCACCGGCGAGTACTTTACCCAGGCAGTCCTGTACCCCGAGGAACTCTGGAAGATTGCCCGTGCGTTGAGTAAAGAAGATATCTCGTACGTCGTGCGGACGAATGCGGGGTATTGCGTTGCTGTTGTCCATGATGTAAAACGGCAGGGCGAATTGCCCCAGTTTGACTATGTGAAAGAAGAAATCCGGCAGCGGCTCGCCATGAAACGGCGGAACGAGAAGTACGCAAAACTGCTGGACCAACTGCGCGCAAAGTATGAGGTCGATGTCCGGCTCGCAGCCGGCGATACAACAAGAGGAAACGTCAATGAAGAATGATGGGAAGAGGAATGTGATTATGAAAACGTGGTTGCCGGTTCTGTTTCTTGCATGCTTGGTGGCTGTTGCAGAGGCGCAGGTACTGGACCGCATCGTTGCCGTTATCGACAAGGAAATGATTCTTGAATCCGAGTTGAACGCCCAAACCCAGTTCTTCATTACCACCAACAAACTCGACCCCAATACGCCCGGATTACGTGAGCAAGTTCTCCAATCCATGATCAACGAAAAGCTGATTCTGGCCAAAGCGATTGAAGACAGCGTGACAGTCTCGGAAGACGAAGTCACACAACAACTTGACGCCATTGTGCGGCAGCGCGTACAGGCGGCGGGTTCGGAGCAACGTCTGGAAGAACTGTACGGCATGCCCATTTCCCGCATCAAGCGCGAATATCGGGATGAGATGAAAAAGAACCTCCTCTCCCAACGGTTGCAGCAGCAACGATTCGGCGGCTCGCAAATCAGCCGTCTCGAAGTGGAGGAATTCTTCCGCACGTACCAGGATAGTTTGGGGGAAGTGCCCGAGGAAGTGGAACTGGCGCATATTTTCGTGCGCCCGAAGTTCGGCGAGACGGAGAAGGCGGAATCATACGGAAAAATGAAATTGCTGCTCGACAGCATCAAGGCGGGAGTTCCGTTCGAAGATCTTGCGCGGCGGCATTCGCAGGATCCCGGTTCCGCGGCGCAGGGGGGAGAATTGGGGTTTGTCCGCCGCGGCTTGTTTGTGAAGGATTTTGAAACTGCTGTGTTTTCTCTGAAAGAGCAGGAAGTGTCGGGAATTGTCGAAACGGAATTCGGCCTCCACATCATCCAGTTGTTGGAACGGCGAGGCGACGCGGTTCATGCGCGCCACATTCTGATGCGCATCGAGCGAACCGAAGCGAGCGACGATTCGGCGAAGGCATATCTCAACGGCCTGCGCACACGGATTCTTGCCGGCGAGAGCTTTGCCGAGATCGCAAGAAAATTCTCGGAAGACAAAGAAACGGCAAGCATCGGCGGAAACCTCGGCACGTTCGAGCTTGAGCAACTCCCGAAAGAACTCTATCCCGTTGTCTCACCGTTGAAGAGCGGCGAGATCAGCGAGCCGGTACGGATTCCCGTCGGTACGCAGTACGGCTACAGCATTGTGTGGGTACGGGAACGAACCCCCGAACACAAAGCCAACCTCGATCAGGACTACAAGCGCATCGAGATTGTTGCAAGCAACTACAAGCGGCAGAAGGATTACGCCGCATGGCTCGAGTCGTTGCGCAAGAGTATTTATTGGGAGTCGCGGTTGTAAAGGACATTATCAGAAACAAGGAAGCGGGGAATACGACTTTGGCTAATATATCGCCGGTGAAGCAAGTCAATGATGTTGATGCAGCAAAACAGTTACAGCAATCCTACGACGCCCTCCGCAAAGAAATCGCCAAGGTTATCGTCGGGCAGGATAAGATTGTCGAGCAGTTGCTGATTTCCCTGCTCGCCCGCGGGCACTGCCTGCTCGTCGGCGTGCCGGGTCTTGCCAAAACGCTTCTCATCCGGACGTTGGCGCAGGTTCTCGATCTCTCGTTCAACCGCATCCAATTCACTCCCGACCTGATGCCGAGCGACATCACCGGCACGGAAATCATCGAAGAGAACACCTCAACAGGCGGCAAGACGTTCAAGTTCATCCAGGGGCCGGTGTTCGCCAACATCGTCCTCGCCGACGAAATCAACCGCACGCCTCCGAAAACACAGGCGGCGTTGCTCGAAGCGATGCAGGAACACCGCGTAACGGCGGCGGGCAAAACCTACACGCTGCAGGAGCCGTTCTTCGTTCTCGCAACACAAAACCCCATCGAACAGGAAGGAACATATCCCCTCCCCGAAGCGCAACTCGACCGGTTCATGTTCAATCTGTGGCTCGATTATCCGTCGCAGAACGAGGAAGTACAGATCGTGAAAACCACCACCAGCCAGGCAACGGCAACATTGAACCACGTGTTGTCGGGAGCCGAAATTTCCGCGTATCAAGATTTGGTGAGAAGAGTGCCGGTTGCGGACAACGTGATCGAATTTGCCGTGCGGCTTGCAACGCGAACACGCCCGAAAACAGATGACGCGCCGAAGTTTATCAAGGATTGGCTCAGTTGGGGCGCGGGGCCGAGGGCGTCGCAATACATGATCCTCGGAGCAAAAACACGCGCCATTATTGCGGGCAAACACACACCGGATATCGACGACGTGCGGGCGATGGCGGCGCCGGTGCTGCGTCATCGCATTGTCCCGAACTTCAACGCGGAAGCCGACGGCGTCTCGACCATTGATATCGTCGAACGGCTCGTCAACGAAACACCTTAATCAACGATTACCGGTTACGGATTACAGACGTTTCCGTAATCCAGAATCAGTAATCCGACATCATGCCCGATATCAGCCTCAGTTTCACATCTTCAGCGTTCATCGTTCTTCTCCTCGTTCTCATTGCGGTCGCGATATCCATTCTGTTCTACCGCCGGACAGTTCCGCCGGTGCCTCCTGCAAAACGCTATCTGCTCATCGCCCTTCGGGCCGCCGCCCTTTCGTTGTTGCTGATTTTCCTGTTCGAGCCGCTGCTTCGTCTTATCACCACATCCACCCAAAAGCCGGTTCTTGCTGTTCTTGTTGATAACAGCAAGAGCATGACGATCAACGACAACGCCGGGGACAGGCTGGCGCAAGCGCGTAGCATCCTCTCGAACAACGCACTCCGTGAGGCAAGTGGAAAGGGTGAGGTACGCTACTACGCCTTCGGGACTCGTACGAAGCAGAATGAGGAGACGGACTCACTCCGGTTTGATGACGACGCAACGGATATGATTGCCGCGTTGAGAATGGTTGCGGAGGAGAAGGAACGGCTTAACATCGGCGCGGTGGTGATGCTGACAGACGGCAGCTACAATCTCGGCCAGAATCCCGTGTACGAAGCGGAACACCTCGGCATTCCGCTCTTTACAATCGGTGTTGGCGATTCAACTGAACAGAAGGATGTTCTCATCACAAAAATCGTTACGAACGATCTCGTGTACAACGAAACCGAAGTGCCGGTTGACGTGACGATCAAGAGTTCCGGGTATGCGAACGAGAAGGTGGAAGTGATTCTCTCCGACGGGACACGGGAGTTGGGCAGAACGCAGGTTGTTCTGCAGGAGGGAACGCGGGAATACAGCGTCCGTCTCACCTACACGCCGGAAGGTGAAGGTGTGAAGAGATATACAGTCCGCATTTCTCAACTTCCGGGTGAACTGACAACGGCAAACAACCAGCGGACATTTCTTGCGCGCATACTCAAAAGCAAGTTGCGCGTTCTTTTGCTTGCCGGTACGCCCTCCCCGGATCTTTCCATCGTCAAACAGACGCTGAGCGAGGATAGGAACATTGATGTTCTCTCCCTCACCCACAAATCTCCTTCAGTATTCTACGAGCGCCCGCTGACATCGCAACTGCTCGACTCATCAGATTGCATTGTGCTGATAGGATTTCCGATTGCCGGCGTCGCAGACGCAACAATGGAAATGACCAGGGCGTCCATCGAAAGGAAGGCAACGCCCTTGTTCTTCATCAACGGCAGGTCTGTTGACAGCCGGAAGCTTGCGCCGCTCAGTCCGTTGTTGCCGTTTTCAGACGCCAACCCCGTGCAGAATGAACAACTCGTCTTCATTGAACCTGCAGCAGCGCAACGAAACCACCCGATCCTCGCCACGAATACGGAGGAAGGAATAGCGAGCTGGAGCCGTTTACCTCCCATCTACAGATTGCAGACAGCTTACAGAATAAAATCGGAGGCGACAGTTCTTGCAACCGTCAAGATCAATAACATTGTACTGAACGAGCCGCTTATCGCAATCCGCAGCGTGAACCGGCAGAAGTCGATGGCAATACTCGGCTACGGCATCTGGCGCTGGCGGTTGATGGCACAGGGAAATCCGCAGACGGAAAAACTCTTCGCCACATTCCTCTCCAACAGCATCCGCTGGCTCAGCACACGTGACGACAGTCGTCCGGTGAAGGTCACTCCGTTGAAGCCTGAATTCTCCCAGGGCGAGCCGGTGGAGTTTGTCGGACAAGTGTATGACGCGAGCGCCAATCCGGTGGAGAATGCGCAAGTGAAGGTCGCGGCGGAACACGAAGGCAAGCAGTTCGAGACCACCCTTCGCCCCATCGGCAATGGAAGATATGAAGGGACTCTCGAAGGACTCGACAAGGGCGACTACACATTCAAGTCCGTTGCAACAATTGACGGACAGGCATTAGGCGAAGATCGGGGAAGATTCACGGTCGGCGAACTTGACTTGGAGTTTCAGGATACACGCATGAATGTGCAGTTGTTGCGCCAGCTTGCAGCCCGAACAAACGGCGAATTCCTTCTTCCCTCGCAAATATCCGGACTTCCCTCCCGCATCAACTCGCTTGCATCATTTGCTCCGCGGGAAGTGCATGATGCGCGTGAGTTCGAATTGTGGAATTGGAAGTACATGCTCGCGCTTGTTGTTCTTCTGTTTGCCGTTGAGTGGTTTGTGAGAAAACGAAGCGGCATGCTGTAGTTGATACTGCGCGGAAGTTTTCCTACTTTCTTCCTGAGGTCACTGTATGAGAAATTTCGGACGGCTTGTTCGAGCATGGCTCAGCGGCAGGTACAGGGTGTTTCCCTGGCGAAGCCTGTTTGTATTCATCCTCGTCGCCCTCTACGCCGTCAATCCGTTTGACATCATTCCTGATTTCATTCCCTTCGTTGGCGTAATCGACGATGCAGCCATGCTGGCCTTTCTCATCCGTTCATTGATGAAGGATGTGGAGAAGTTCCTGGACTGGGAGAATGCAACGCGATCCGGCAAGGATGTGGTTGACGCGGAATTCGAAGTAGTCAGTGAAGATGGTGGAACAGTCAAAGGAAAGCTGAAATCATAGCTTCTGAGTATTATGCTGGAGGCAGAAAAAGCCCGCTCCATTTCTGAAGCGGGCTTTTTATTGTCGATCAGCATTTTTACGGCTTGGTATGAAAGACAAGATGAAAGTCCTGTTCAAGGGTGTCTCCGTCATAGTCGTGCATGCTGCGAAAGAGAGTAAGAGTGTACGTTCTGTACGGCTCAAGATTGTACACAAGGAGGCACATTCCCTTTTTCATGGGCGGGCGGCAGTTGATGAAATAGCAGCCATCCGAGACTTGTGCCGGTGAACTGACACTGAAGTACAGTTCTTGGAGAACGGGAATGTAATCGTTCAATGAGAAGTTGCAGAAGATGTGGCTTTCGCCCCGAAGGCTGACCGTATCACTATGCTGAATGCTTGTCCAGAGTACGCGCAGCGGGGCGGGATTCGGCTCAACAGTAAAGCGAAGTACAACCGAATCTTTCAGCATCCTCCCGGATGTATCCAGAAGACCCCGGGGAATCACGACCTCTACTGTTCTCTCCGCCTTCCAGAGCAGGGCTTGATACTTTGCAATACTCAGATTCCGGCAAACAAGATCTATGCAAGCCCCCGTTGCCACCGTGTCATCGACATATCGGGAGCTGATCTTGTCAAGTTCCTCACTGGAGACTCCGTAGTTGAACTGCACGAGGACGGGCGTCCCTCGCTCAACCCACACGCTCCCGTTAGCCGGCTGGATGGATACAATCTCCAGGAACTTTGATTCTTCCTGAATCGGAGGCCGGACATTCTCTTCCTTGCAAGCGGTGATGCAGAGCGCAAGGAGAAACGCTGGAAGCAAACTGTATGATCTCATCTCAAAGTTCTCCACGAAGTATACAGAGCACAAGGAACTCGAAATCAGACGAAAAGCCCGCTCCATTTCTGAAGCGGGCTTTTTATTTCACAGCGTGTTACTCGTACACCGTCTCGAGTCGGGGCGATACCTTTCCCAACCGTTCGGTACCTTCTCCGCCGGGCTCCTGCGCATCGCGCACGGCCATTGCGGCCACGTTCACAATATCCGCAACTTCATTGCCGGGAATGAGCAGATAGACGGGCTTCCGCATACCAATCAGCATGGGGCCGTAGAGTTCAGCTCCGCCTAACTTCGCCAGCAGCTTGTAGGCAATGTTCGCCGATTCGAGGTTCGGCATCACAAGCAGGTTAGCGCCGCCCTTCAATGTGCTGAACGGATACAGCGATTCGATGATCTCGGGAGACACAGCGGTATCCGCCATCATCTCACCATCAACCATCAATTCCGGCGCACGCTTCTTCACGAGCTCTGCCGCCTTCGCCATTTTCATAGCCGAAGGATGCTGTGTACTGCCGAAGTTGCTGAACGAAAGCATCGCAATCCGCGGCACGATGTCAAAACTGCGGACTTTGTCCGCTGCGAGAATGGCAATCTCGGCAAGCTGTTCGGCCGTCGGATCGAAATTCACCGTTGCGTCGGCGATGAACCGGACGTCGTTCTTGAAGATGAGCATGTACATGCCGGCAATAGTACTGATACCGGGCTTTGGCTTGATAATCTGGAGTGCGGGACGGATCGTCTCGGGATAGTGTTGCGTCAATCCGGCCACAAGTCCATCGGCGTCGCCGGTGTTCACCATCATCATGCCGTAGTCAATGGGGCGCTGGAGATGGTTGCGAGCGTCCTTCAGCGTCATGCCTTTGCGTTTGCGCATGTCGTAGAACTTGCTCACGTACTCGTCGAATTTTTGTGCATGCAGCGGATCGACAACTTCCACGCCTTCCAGATCGAGATCGAGCATTTTGATTTTCTCAGCGATCGTCTCTTTGTTTCCGAGCAGAATCGGCTTTGCGATTTCCTCGTCGAGAATAATCTGGCTTGCGCGCAATACCTTCTCTTCCATTCCTTCCGGAAATACGATCCGTTTCGGCGCTTTTTGTGCCTTATGAATTGTGGCGCGCATGATTTCCTTGCCGCGTCCGAACCGGCTTTCGAGCGAGTCGCGATATGCGTCGAGGTTCTCGATCGGTTTGCGGGCAACGCCGGTTTCCATTGCCGCCTTCGCAACAGCCGGGGCTTCCCACAACAGAACACGCGGATCGAGCGGCTTGGGAATAATATATTCGCGCCCGAACTTGATCGGCTTGCCGCCGTATGCTTTGATGACGGAATCGGGAACATCTTCTTTGGCGAGGGACGCCAGCGCATGTGCCGCCGCAAGTTTCATTTCGTCGTTGATGGCACTTGCCATGCAATCGAGGGCGCCGCGGAAAATGAACGGGAATCCGAGAACGTTATTCACCTGGTTCGGATAGTCGGAGCGGCCTGTTGCCATGAGAACGTCGCTGCGTGCTGCAAGCGCATCTTCGGGCGTAATTTCGGGATCCGGATTTGCCATCGCGAAGATGATGGGATTATCCGCCATGCTCTTGACCATTTCCTTCGTGACAACGCCCTTCACGGAAACGCCCGCAAACACGTCGGCACCTTTCATTGCGTCTTCAAGCGTCCGTGCGTCGGTTTCAATGGCGAAGAATTCTTTGTAGGGATTCATTCCGTCTTTGCGTCCCTTGTACACAACGCCCTTCGTATCGACGAGAATCAGATTCTCCCGCTTCACACCCAACGTTACATAGAACTTTGCGCAGGCTATTCCTGCCGCGCCCGCGCCGCTGAATACCACCTTCACGTCTTCGAGCTTTTTGCCGACAAGTTCCAACGCGTTCAGCAATCCGGCTCCGGAGATGATCGCCGTTCCGTGCTGATCATCGTGGAACACCGGGATGTTCATTTGCTTCTTCAACTCTTCTTCAATACGGAAACATTCCGGCGCCTTGATGTCTTCCAGATTGATACCGCCGAATGTCGGTTCCAGCGCTTTCACGATCTTGATGATCTCCTCGGGATCGTGTGTGTCAAGCTCGATGTCGAACACATCGATATCGGCAAATCTCTTGAACAGAACTCCCTTTCCTTCCATCACCGGTTTGCCTGCTGCGGCTCCGATATCGCCGAGACCCAACACGGCGGTGCCATTGGAAATAACGGCGACGAGATTTCCTTTCGCCGTATACTTGTAGACATCCGCCGGATTCGCCGCAATTTCGCGGCACGGCTCGGCAACGCCGGGTGTATAAGCAAGCGAAAGATCACGCTGCGTCGCGCACGACTTCGTGATCGTAACCTCGATCTTGCCTTTTCGCCCCTGGCTGTGGTAGTCAAGCGCGTCTTGTTTTCGTATCATTGCCATGATGTAGCCTCCTTGTGAAAGTTCCTCAAAGCCAATCCGGCAATCTCAGCGGGGTACCGGAGATGCGGGGCTGGGTATTGGCTCGTGATGATTTGTTGAATGAGAGATAGACATGCTAATTCGTCTATATTTGGGTCAAAGCCTGTGCCACCAAGAAACAAGGAATGGAATTGAATTTCAACCTGTTGGCTGGCCCCATTTCCCACTTTTGACAATCAAAAATGCGGTTTTCCTACAATTGATTTTCCTGCGTGATTTGCGTAGAATTTCATGTTGAAGACTATCAAGAGTTCAAGTACTATGACATCAGCAGATCCGGCAAAGGCCAAACAGTACAGCCGCACAAAGCTCGTGCTCGGGATTACCTCATCCGCGCTCTCGTTTGCACTTCTGCTTGTCATCGTTCTGTCGGGTGTTTCGGTGGAGTTGAGAAATTGGGCACATTCTCTTTTCTCGCTCGACTACGCAGCGATTGTTCTCTTTTTGCTGGCATTGGGCATCATGCAATCGTTCGTCACGCTGCCGATAGGCTTCTATTCAGGATTCATTGTTGAACATCGCTACAATCTCTCCAACCAGACCTTCGGGCGGTGGGTATGGGAACGCGTGAAGGGATTACTGGTCGGGGCTCCGCTCATGCTTGCAGTTGTGCTGGTTCTCTACTATTGCCTGAAGACGTACGGCGAATGGTGGTGGCTTCCGGTGAGCATCGCGCTTACCTTTTTCTCTCTTGTTCTGGCGCGAATTGTTCCGACGTTCATCATGCCGCTCTTTTACAGGTTTACGCCCATCGAAAGCGGTTCGCTCAAAGAACGCATTATGAATTTGTGTGAGAAGGCGGGCGTGCGTATCGACGGGATCTTCTCATTCAACATGAGCAAGAACACGAAGAAGGCAAACGCGGGCTTCACCGGAATCGGGAAATCGAAACGCATCATTCTCGGTGACACGCTGATGCAGGAATTTTCGGAGGAGGAAATCGAAACGGTGTTCGCTCATGAACTGGGACATTACACGCACAAGCACATCCTCATCGGAATCGCGGTCGGCATGTGTTCAACGTTTGCCGGACTCTATGTAACATCGAAGCTGTATGCACTTTCGTTGGGATGGTTCGGATTTGCATCGGTAGCGGATGTGGCGGCCTTGCCGATATTGGGATTGTGGCTTTCGGTGTTCGGATTGGTGACATCGCCGTTGGGAAATGTTCTTTCGCGCAAGCACGAACGCGAAGCAGACAGATATGCCGTCACGACAACCAAGAACAAGCACGCATTCATCTCCGCATTGCTCAAGCTGGCGGATACGAATCTTGCCGATCCGGAGCCGCATCCGGTTATCGAGTTCCTGTTCTACAGCCACCCGTCGATTGCGCGGCGTATTGCATTGGTGGAATCGCTGAATTGAAATGAAGAAGATCATCGGCTCCCTCAGGTTTTTGGGCTTGTTTTCGCTTTCGATGTTCTTCGCAAGCATTATTCTGCTGACACTCATCTTTACACGAAGTTCACGGGTGTTTCATGGATATTGCAGAATGTGGGCGAGAAGCGTATTGTTCGTGTGCGGAGTGAAGGTCACGGTTCGGGGCGTTGAGCATCTCCGCAACGGAAACGGTTTCGTCTATGTTTCAAATCATGCGGGAATGTTCGATATTCCCTCGGTGATTGCGGGCATCCCCGATCAAATCCGAATTGTGTATAAGAAAGAGTTGGAGAAGATACCGATCTTCGGTTGGGGATTGAAATTCGGCAGTTACATTGCCATTGATCGGGGACGCGGAGTGCAGGCACAGCGAAGTCTGGAAGAAGCCATCGGCAAAATCCGCAACGGCGAATCGGTGTTGCTGTTTGCGGAAGGGACGCGAACGTTGGATGGGAAGTTGCAGTCGTTCAAGCGCGGGGCGTTTCACATTGCGGTACAAGCGGGCGTTCCGGTTGTTCCGCTGACCATCAACGGGAGTTTCACAATTCTTCCGAAACATTCAATCAGCATCAATCCGGGACATGTTGAACTGATTCTCGACACACCGATTCACCTGACCGGACAACAGGGCAAGGAATCCGAACTCACACTCATGGAGGAAGTACATGCGGCAATCGAGAAGCATTATGTCAACCAGTAATCGCTTTTTCTATCTTTTCGTTCTTTCAATTCTCGCATTCGCATCATGCACGAAGGAGACCCTCGAACCGCAATCCGAGCGAACTACGTTGGGACACATACTGTTAACCGTCGTTACGTCACTTCCCAACCCGAATGATTTCCAATTTCGCGGACGGGTTGAGGGATTCGGCGGCAGCGGCGATACGTTGCTCACGGTACCGGGCGTCGGCACGTTCAATCACTACACGGCATTACGCGACACGCTCACCGGCGACACGGCGTGGGTGTACTATACACTTCCCCCCGGCGAACGGCTGAAGGTGGACACGACGTCACGAACGGTTCTGATTTACAAGAAAACCGACGCAGGCTTCGCGTTGATTCTCAAAAGCAAAAACGATAGCTTGATTGCCATGGTGAACACGCTTCCGCCGGCGGAACTCGACACACTCTTCACAAAGGCAGGCGAGCAGCGTTTCCGTGTTGTGGTGGGCACCGAGTTGTACACTTCCCGCAACACGCCGTGCGGCCGCGAAGGGGACTACAACATGATGTTCTCGTCAGCCGAAGGGTCGGCAAACATACCCCCGGGGCGCAGCGGGTTGCTGCAAACCGGCGACAAGATCTACAACGTTTCGAACGTTCTTAACACGCAGATTATCAAAGATTTGGGAAGCTGTTCGAACTTCCGGTCTGCGTTCCAGTTTATGATTCTCCAGCAGTAATTCACAACCGATGGCAGTAACACTGAACGACGTTGAGTATGTTGCACGGCTTGCCCGTCTTTCTTTTTCGGAGGATGAAAAGGAAACACTGACGCATCAGCTGAACGACATTCTCACATACATGGAACAACTCAACTCTCTCGATACAACAAACGTTGAACCGCTTGCGCATGTGATCGAGTTGAAGAATGTTTTTCGTGAGGATGAGATCAGGAGCGGCGTTTCGCAGAACGAGGCCTTGAAGAACGCCCCTGCGACAAGCGGAGAGTTTTTCAAAGTGCCGAAAGTTGTCGGCCCGCGATGACAAACACCGTTGTCATTATCCCGGCGCGCTATGCATCGCAGCGGCTTCCGGCAAAACCGCTGGCCGATATCGGTGGCAAGCCGATGATCCGGCATGTGTATGAAAGAGCGGCACAAGCAACCCTGGCAACCAAGGTTCTCGTCGCCACCGATGATCGCCGCATTGCAGATGCGGTTGAGGCGTTCGGCGGAAACGCCGCGATGACACCGGTTGATCTGCAAAGCGGCACCGACCGGGTTGCATTTGCCGCACGCAGCATCAGTGGCTCCGACATTATCGTAAACGTGCAGGGAGATGAGCCGCTGATTGCTTCCGAGATGATTGATGAGGGGATTCGCATCGTTGTGGAAAGCGATGCACAGGTCGGTACGCTGGTCAGGAAAATCGAGCAGGAAGCGGAGTTGTTCAATCCCAATATTGTGAAAGTCGCTCTCGGAAAGAACGGCACATGTCTCTATTTTTCACGCTCGCCCATTCCGTTCGGCAGGGATGTTGCCCAAAAGGATTGGCTGAAGCAGACAGCATACTACAAGCATATCGGGCTGTATGTGTTCAGGCGGGAGTTCCTTCTCCGGTATCCGACACTCCCGCAAACCCCGCTTGAACGCGCCGAGAAGCTTGAGCAGTTACGCATTCTTGAACATGGTTATACGATCCGGGCCGCTGTTACAGAGTACGATAGCGTACCCGTTGACACGGAGGATGATTTGAAACGCGTACGACTGGTATATCAACAACAGTATGAACGACGCTGATAACAAGAAGGGATTCTGGGCGGAGGTACGCACAACGTTCTTCCGCGGCGTTGTCGTCATCATCCCTCTCGGCCTCACCTATTGGTTCTTCAGCTCCCTTTTGAACGCGATTGACGGAATTTTTTCGCCCGTTCTGGAGGAATGGCTGGGCCGCAGCATTCCGGGCCTCGGATTCATGACAATGGTGGTGCTGGTGTTTCTCGTGGGCCTGCTGGCGAGAAATCTTGTCGGGAGGATTCTGTTTAATGGCTTTGAAAATCTCCTCAAGCAGATTCCCTTTGTCCGCTCGGTGTACAGCGCCATCAAAGATCTCGTCGGGGCGTTTACGATTGGGGGAAAAGGAAAAACATTCCGCGAAGTCGTGATGATCCAATACCCGCGGCCCGGATTGAATACGCTTGCATTTGTAACGAATGAGATGACGTTCCATACGGCAGACAATCAGAAGGTTGAGTTCTATAACGTCTACATCCCGAACCCGCCGAACCCGACGTCGGGTTTGCTGATTCTTGTTCCGAAAGAACAGGCCGTCAAGCTGAATCTTTCAATCGAACAGGGATTGAAACTCGTTCTCTCCGGCGGGATTGTCCTGCCCGAGAAACTTGAACAACTCAAGAAGTAAGTTATCCAACAACTCTTTGTGACAGATTCGAGCCTTCGTGGCATAGGAACATACCGTGAAACGTCGCCATCAAGTAAAATACATTTTTGTCACGGGCGGAGTGGTTTCTTCGCTCGGCAAAGGAATCGCGTCCGCCTCCATCGGCCTGCTGCTGAAGCTGCGCGGCTTGCGCGTCACAGTCCAAAAATTCGATCCGTATCTCAACGTCGATCCCGGCACGATGAATCCGTTCCAGCACGGTGAAGTGTACGTCACCGACGACGGCGCCGAAACCGATCTCGATCTCGGCCATTACGAACGCTTTCTCGATATCACGACATCCCGCAAGAACAATTCCACAACAGGGCAGATTTATCACGAGGTGATCAGCAAAGAACGCCGCGGCGATTATCTCGGAGCAACAGTGCAGGTCATTCCCCACATAACCGATGAGATCAAACGCCGGTTTGAAGCGCTCGGACAAACGGGCGACTACGACGTAATCATCACCGAAGTCGGCGGCACTGTCGGCGATATTGAAAGTCTTCCTTTCCTCGAGGCGATGCGCCAGTTTATGTTTAAGGTGGGAAGAAAGAATGCCATCGCTATTCACGTTACGCTCGTTCCGTTCATCGGCTCGGCGGGGGAAACGAAAACCAAACCGACGCAGCACAGCGTGAAGGCGCTGCTCGAACTCGGTATTCAGCCCGATATTCTCATCTGCCGCACCGAGCGTCCGCTGTCGGAAGATGTGCGGGAGAAGATCGCCCTCTTCACCAACGTCGAATCCGATTCCGTCATCGACGGGCGTGACGTGTCCACTATTTATGAAGTTCCGCTCAATTACGCGGAAGAGGAGGTTGACGAAATTGTTCTTGATAAACTCGATCTCACCTGCCCGAAACCGAATCTCCGCGAATGGAAGAAATACGTCGACCGTGTGAAACATCCCGCGGGGCGAATCACCGTTGGTATTTGCGGCAAGTACACCGAGCATCAGGATGCATACAAGAGCATCACCGAATCATTCGTGCACGCCGGGGCCGCCAATAACGTCGGGGTGGATTTGAAGTGGATTCGTGCGGAAGACATCGAGCGTGAAGGGGCCGACAAGCATCTGAAAGGCATCGCCGGACTTCTTGTAGCGCCGGGGTTCGGCGAGCGGGGGATCGAAGGAAAGATTGCGGCAATCGAGTACGTGCGGAAGAACAAGATTCCGTTCTTCGGCATTTGTCTGGGATTGCAATGCGCCGTGATCGAGTTTGCGCGCAACGTCTGCGGAATGGAACGAGCAAACAGCACCGAGTTCAAGCTCACGGATCAGAACGTGATTGACATGATGATCGAGCAGAAGAACGTGAAAGAATACGGCGGCACAATGCGTCTCGGAGCGTTCCCGTGCAAGCTCACAAAAGGAACGAAGGCATATCACGCCTACAAGCAGGAGTTGATCTCCGAGCGTCACCGCCACAGGTTTGAAGTGAACGACGCGTTCAAGGAGAAGCTTGCCGCAAAGGGAATGACCTTCAGCGGCATTTGTCCCGACAATGGACTTGCCGAAATGATCGAGCTACCCGACCACCCGTGGTTCGTCGGCTCGCAGTTTCATCCTGAATTGAAGTCCCGCGCCACCAACCCGCACCCGCTGTTCAGGGAGTTTGTGAAGGCGGCGGTGGAGACTAAGGGAGAGAAATAGATAACCTATCTGTTGACGGAATCATGCGTACTGTAGTCACAGCTCTTCTTCTACTCGCGGTTTCTTGTGCGGGTAACTAGAGGGAAGTGGATGCAACCACGTTTGCGTGGCATCCAGAAAAGACACCGTATAGATTCATTTTGGAGATTCCGAACGATTGGAATGATCCGGGGGACTATTTACGATTGAGGAGAATGCTACTGATGAGTTGACCAAAGGAATTGGTATATGGAGTCTTTGACAGGATCTGTTTTCTTCGCAGCAACCTGTTTTCTCGTTTTTCTTTGCTTCAAGTGGTTTGACAAACGGCTTTTGCTCGGATTCGGGATCCTGTTTGCCGTGTACATCGGCATTGATGACGTGCTGACCGGTTTGCCATCACTTGTTCCTGCCTTGAAACAAATCCCCGGCCGCTGGAATTGGGCCGGTAAGATTCTCAGCATTCTCTTTTCTCTTATCGTCATCTTAACGTTTCAAATTGACAGGACAGCCACAGGTCTGATCCTGAAGCAGAGGAATATCTCCAAATCTCTCATTGCCCTGCTCATTTTGACGTTACTCAGCTTCTTTCTCGGTATCGTCTTTAAGCCGGAATTGCCGGATGCAGAGACAATTCTTTTCCAAACATTGATGCCCGGCTTGGCCGAAGAGATCGCTTATCGCGGCATTGCCCCGGCATTGTTACTTGGCCTCATTGCATCCAAGTCGGCGTCAGAGGAAATCCCCTGGGCGGTCATCCTCATCACAGGCATTTCCTTCGGTGTTTGGCATGGTATCAGTTTTCACGAGTATAAGCTCTCCTTCGATCTTATGTCGGCGCTCTTTCCGCTGCTGGGCGGCATTGCATACGGCTGGTTGCGATTTTCCAGCGGGAGCCTGCTGCTGCCTATCATTGCGCACGGCGCAGGCAACACCGTTTTCTACCTGTGGAGTTTCATTTAAGCGTAACGATCCCAGACAAAATCTAATAACTTCATCGGAGTCATCAAGGATGCTCGACGAGACAAGGAAACCCCGATCGCAGCAAATCGACAACAACACCGCTGCTGACAGCATAAGTTTCTACAGTTTTCCCGGCCTTTATTTATTGTTCACATACTGATTGAAAATTCTTTCGTACCTCCGCATTGATCCCATGTTCCTCCGCAAAGTCACACCCGGCTCAACCAGCAGACTGACGATCGTCGATCACGGCGAAACGTACGGACGGCACATTCTCGCCAAGGCACTCACCGGCCTCCGCATTGAAACGTGTGTCGACCTGGGTTGCGGAGGCGGTGATGATCTTATGGTTGTTGCAGCACAGAATCCGCAGGCGGCACTGTACGGCGTTGACTTCGGAGAGTGGAATTTTGACAGACTGAAGGCGCGGAACATCCGCCCCCTCTCCATCAACGTTGAGAAAGAGAAACTTCCCTTCGACGACAACTCCGTTGACTTCGTCATCGCCAATCAGTTTTTCGAACACACCAAAGAGATCTTCTGGATCAACCACGAAGTCTTTCGCTGTTTGAAACCGGGAGGGCATCTCTTCTTCGGAACGCCCAACATTCTCTCGCTCCACAACCGGATTCTGATGCTGTTCGGTTTTCATCCCACCCAACACAAACTCACCTCTGCACACGTCCGGCCGTTTTCGAGACGCGACGTGAAAGCATTCTACCATGACATCGGCTCCGGCTTCTGCCGCATCAGAGGGTTCAGGGGCTCGCAGTTCTACCCCTTTCCGGGAAAAGCAGCGCGGTTCTTCTCACGGCTGTTTCCCGGCATGTCGTTCTCCATTTTTTTCCTCATACAAAAGACCGGAGGCTATCAACGCGAATTTCTCGAATGGCCGGGCAGGGCGCAGTTGGAGACGAACTTTTTTGTCGGACGCTGAGTCCTCCTGAAGCTGTATCTATCCCTTTGAATTCCCCGTCGCTTCTTTCTATATTGAAGCGAACATATCATCCCAATCTCTGACTCATGCCAACACTTGCAGCAATTGATGTCGGCTCCAACGGCATCCGCCTTATCGTCGGAAAGGTGAACGGCGACCGCAACATGCAGATTCTGGAAAACATCCGTGAAGCCGTGCGGCTCGGGCAGGATGTGTTCACAAAATCCGTCATCGCCGAAGAGACCATCGACAAGGCGGCCGAGGCGTTCGCCCGTTTCAAATCCGTAATTGCCGCGCATGACGTGAAGTGGACGAAAGCCATTGCCACGAGTGCCGTGCGGGAAGCACAGAACAAGGACTTGTTTGTTGACAGGATGGAGCAAGCAAGCGGCATCACGATCAATGTCGTTGACGGAGAAGAAGAAGCTGTTCTCATTCATCTTGCCGTTGCATCGAAGATCAACCTGAAAAACAAGCGCGCTATCCTCGTCGATATAGGGGGCGGCAGTACGGAAGTGACCCTTGTTGCTGACGGGCAGATTCTCTCGACGGAAAGTTACAAGATGGGAACCGTGCGCCTGTTGCAGTTGCTGGAGGAAAGAAAACACGGCGAGAAAAAATTCGGCCAGCTTGTGCGTGAGTACGTCGACGCCACACAGAAGAGAATGAAGAAGGAACTCGGCGCCGAGGAAATCGATGTGTGCGTAGGAACGGGCGGAAATATCGAGGCGCTCGGCGCGTTGCGCGTGCAACTGTTCGACAAGGAACGAAGCGACGTTGTACAGGCTGATGAACTTGATACGCTGGTCAAGAAACTTCAAAGCTTGACGTACGAAGAACGCATCCAGCAATTGCTTTTGCGCCCCGACCGTGCGGATGTGATTGTGCCCGCGTCGATTGTTATCCAGAAGTTGTTGAAACGCGCGGGTGTGGATGAACTGCAAATCCCGTCTGTCGGGTTAAAAGACGGCCTGCTCATCGACATGATGCAGGAACTGTATGGCGAGAAGAAAATCTCGTCGCGCGATCAGGTGTTGACGTCGGCATTGCAGCTCGGCCGCAAGTTCTCGTTCGACGAGCAGCATGGACTTGCTGTGGGCCGCTATGCAACTCGTCTCTTTGACGAAACGCGAAATCTTCACAATCTCCCGATGGAATACCGGCTGCTGCTGGAGGTCGCCGCAATGCTGCATGATATCGGTCATTTCATCAATATGATTGATCACCACAAGCATACGCTCTATCTCCTTACAGCATCGCCGGTTATCGGACTTTCGAAGGCACAGATGGCTATTGTCGCAAACGTTGCCCGCTACCACCGGAAATCCCTGCCGAAACCACAGCACGAAGCGTACAGCGTGCTGTCATCGAAAGAGCGTGTCATCGTCTCGAAACTTGCAGCGATTCTTCGTCTTGCAGATGCAATGGACAACGAACATGCGACGAAGGTTGAAGATTTCACCGTTGAGTACAAGAAGCCCAAGTTCATTCTTACGTTGAAGGGCGAAGGCGACCTGCTGTTGGAAAAATGGGCATTGATGAAGAAGGCGGCAATGTTCGAAGAAGTGTACAGCGTGAAGCTTTCCATTAATGACTAAGCGAAGTACACAATCGGGATCGGGCAAAAAGGCAAACCCGCGGAAACCGCCTTCACGTCGTCTGCCGCGGATCGGTACAATACTGATCGACTCACTGGAACAACGGTGGCGCAAATATCTGAACGAACTCCGGCGATGCAAGCGGGCGTTTTCCGAGGAAGCCGTTCACGACGTACGCGTCGCAACACGACGGCTGATTTCCACGTTGTTGATCATCAGGATTGTCTATCCCGACCGGAATATGCGCAAGATCGAGCGCAGATTGAAACGGTTGTTTGATTCGATGAGCCCGCTGCGCGATGCGCAGGTACAACTTCTTTCACTTCAGGAGAAGGTGATGGACTATCCAGAGTTGGAGACCCTTCTGACTGTTCTCAAAGTCCGTGAGCGAAACCTGATGGATTCCATCTCACGAAGAATCTCGACGATCGATACGATATCGATGGGGAGATCATTTCGCGGACTGAAGGAAGGGCTTCGCCGGCATTTCTCCCGCCCGATGATGGGAGAGATCTGTTGGAATGCCGTGCTCGGTGCAGCGCTGGGACGTTTCAATGCGGCAGTATGGGGAAAGGAACACAGTATCCCTTCGCGGCCCGCAACAATTCACCGGGCGCGCATTGCATTCAAGAAATTCCGCTACACGCTGGAAGCAATCGCCCCGATGCTGCCTGCTGCCGACAAACGTATGTTGAAAGCGATGGATGAGTATCAGACACGAATGGGAAGCATACAGGATGCTCGAATTTTGAATGACCTCGTAGCCCGCTTCACCCAGCAACGTCCGCCTGCATTGCGCAGAGAACTTGCCGGTCTTCGCCGCGAGCTGCTTGCCCGGAAGAAGGAATTGATCTCCCACTACGAACAATCGGCAGATGAGTTGTACAGTCTCCGTAAGCCGATGTTGACTTCGAGAAAGCAAGGAACACGTCGATGAATCTCTACATACTTCGTCATGCAATTGCCGAGGAGCGCAGTCACGAACACTGGCCCGATGACTCCCTCCGTCCTCTTACAACCAAAGGAAAGAAACGCATGCATCGAATTGCGGTGGCCATGCGGGCGCTCGGCCTTTCGTTCGATGTCATCTATACGAGCTCCTACACGCGGGCACGGGAAACCGCCGACATTGTTGTTGCTGTTTTCAATGCCGGGAAGAAGCTTCGCGAAACCGGGACACTGGCGGTTGACGGCGACCCTGGAGAACTTGTCCGCCTCATCAACAGCGCGAAGAACGAATTCGAGAATGTATTGCTTGTCGGACATGAACCGTACCTTGGAGAGTTCATCTCCACTCTTCTTGTCGGTGATTCGAGCCTGCCGCTGACGATGAAAAAGGGGGGAATTTGCAAACTCAGCGTCGGCAACTTGAAGTACGGAGCCTGTGCATCCTTGGAGTGGCTTCTGCCGCCATCTGTTTCATCGCTGATCGGGAATTCACGATGAAGGTATTTCTCATCACCCTTCTCACATTTCCTCTTCTTCTTCACTCGGAACAGAAAACAGCGGTCAACGCGGCTCTTCCGGGCTACGATCTCTCCGACAAAAAGCCGCGGCAATTCGTTCTGCCCAACAAACTGGCCGAAGCATCGGGTCTTGCAATGACTGATGATGGACGCCTGTTTTGTCACGATGACGAGCGGGCTGTTGTGTATCAGATTGACTATTCAAACGGCGCAGTTGTCAAACAATTCTCGCTCGGCAGATTTGGCGTGAGAGGTGATTTTGAAGATATTGCCGTTGTTGGGAGGTTGTTCTATCTTGTCGAAAGCAACGGCACGATCTATGAATTCCCTGAAGCCGGAAACGGACAGACGGTTGAGTTCAGAACGTACACAACGCCGTTGACAACAAAGAACGATGTTGAAGGGCTTGAATATGATCCCGAAACACACTCTCTGCTTCTTGCCTGCAAGGAATTTCCCGGCAAGGGATATGAGGGACACAGGGCGGTGTACTCCTTCTCACTCAAAACAAAACAACTCTTGCCAGCGCCCCGTTTTCTCATTCCTCTGAAGAACATTCGGGGAAAGGAATTCAAACCTTCCGGTATTGCCCGCCATCCGAAAACGGGAACGTTCTTCATCATCGCTGCTCGTGGCAGCACCATTATCGAAATTTCCAAGGAGGGGAAAATTCTCAGCCAGCAGCCGATTAACAGGAAAGTGAATACACATCCCGAAGGAATCGCTTTTGCGCCTGATCTTACACTCATTCTCTGCAACGACGGGCAGGGAAAGCGCGGTACGTTAATCCTGTACCCAAAGAAACAATGAGGATGACCATGAAGATAAGTTCCCGATTAACGCTGTGTATGTTGCCAACTCTATGCTTGTTGCTGGCCATGCCATCCCTTGCACAGGACGACTCTTCGCGCGGGCCCTACCTCGGCTTGCACGGCGGCTTATTTAATCCTTCGTCTCCGAAGTTCACGGATCTGTACTCGACAAGCATTCGTGTTGCATACGGCCTCACATTGGGGTCGCATTTGTCTGAGATGTTTGGGACTTTCGGACGAATAACGCGGAGGGAATTTTCAAATGGCACGACTATCATACGGTTGGATCCGACATTCTCCCCCGTCACTTCTCCGCTCGTTCTGCGTATGTGGTTACTCGACGTTGGAATAGAGATTCGGCTTGCCCGTTTTGATCTTCTTTCTCTCGGTGCATGCATCGGGGCGACCGTCGGATACGCAAAGGAGGAAATACAGTTGCTCAACCGTCAGCCGAAGAATGAGGGATATGGCATAGCCGGAGTGTTCATTGGTGCTGTGGTCGAGCAGAAAATCGCTGGAACACCACTGGCTATTGTGTTGGACTTGCATTACAGCAGCACAACCTCAACTCCTGAGCATTACACGAACATCTATGGCGGAACTACATTGCTATCCGAACTGCGGTGCTATTTGTGAACAACACGGATAGCATAGCCATCATTGCCGCAACGGCAGAATACGTCAAGGCAAAACTCTCGGGCGAAGGTTCGGGGCACGATTGGTTTCACGTTGAACGTGTCTGGAAGAATGCGCGACACATCGGCACCGAAGAACAGGTTGACATGTTCATCGTCGAACTTGCTGCGCTCCTGCACGACATCGCCGATTGGAAATTTGCCGGAGGTGATGATTCCGCCGGACCGCGGGAGGCCAGAACATGGCTCGAAAGTCTGAAAGTTGACGAGGAGACGATTGCGCATGTCTGCGACATTATCATGAACCTGTCGTTCAAAGGGGCCGGAGTGAAGAGTGCAATGCACACACGTGAGGGCATGGTGGTTCAGGATGCCGACAGACTCGACGCCCTCGGCGCTATCGGTATTGCGCGGGCGTTTGCCTACGGCGGACATAAAGGAAGCGAGCTTTACAATCCGGACGTGAAGCCGGAATTTCACACATCATTCGAACAGTATAAGAACAGCCGCGGCAATACGATCAATCACTTCTACGAGAAGCTGTTGCTGCTGAAAGACCTGATGAACACGGAAACTGCCGGAAAAATGGCTGAGCAGCGGCATACGGTCATGGAAGTGTTCCTTGAACAATTTCTTGCCGAATGGAACGGCACACGTTGACAAACGCGGAGTAACAACAATGAGAAATCTCTCAATCATCGTTTTTGCAATTTCCGCGACTGCGTGGGCGCAACAACCTGCGCGAGACTATCCGGTGACGGCGGTTCCGTTTACCCAGGTTCGCGTCTCCGATGCATTCTGGGCGCCTCGCATTGAAATGAACCGCAGTGTTACCATTCCGTCGTCGTTCGATCACTGCAGAACAACCGGGCGGATCAAGAATTTTGAGATGGCGGCTGAACGAAAGGGGAAATTCCTCACGAAGTATTCATTCGACGATACCGACATTTACAAGACTCTTGAAGGCGCTTCGTACGCGCTGTCTACACATCCCGACAAGCATCTTGATGCATATCTTGACAGTCTTATTGAATTGATCAGTCGGGCGCAGGAACCTGATGGCTATTTGTTCACCGAGCGTACGATGGATCCGGTCAACACAAGCAAGCGCATCGGATCGGAACGGTGGGTGAATGAACGGCTGCACAGTCACGAGTTGTACAACGCGGGACATTTGTACGAAGCCGCGGCAGCACATTTCCTCGCGACGGGCAAACGTTCTCTGCTGGGTATCGCCCTCAAGAACGCGGATCTTATTGATGCAACATTCGGGCCCGGCAAGCGGCGCGTTGCACCCGGTCATCAGGTGATTGAGATGGGCCTCGCCAAACTCTATCGCATTACGGGAGACGAAAAGTATCTCCGACTTGCCAGGTTCTTTCTTGATGAGAGGGGCAGAGTCCCCTATGACACGACCAGCAAGGATGTTTTCCGAAACGGCAAATACTGGCAGGATCATAAGCTGGTTGTCGATCAGAAGGAAGCGGTCGGGCATGCTGTTCGCGCCGTGTACATGTACAGCGCTATGGCCGATATCGCCGCACTGACGGGAGATGCATCATATATCCGCGCCATTGATACGTTGTGGGAGAATGTTGTCGGAAAGAAAATGTATGTACACGGCGGCATCGGCGCGGCAGGTGACGGCGAGCGTTTTGGCGAGAACTACGAACTGCCGAATCGTGATGCATACTGCGAAACCTGTGCTGCTATCGGCAATGTGTTCTGGAATCACCGCATGTTCCTGCTTCACGGCAACGCGAAGTACATCGATGTGTTGGAACGGATTCTCTACAACGGATTGATTTCGGGTTTCGGGCTGGATGGAAAGACATTCTTCTACACCAACGCAATGCAAATCAGCAAACACTACCGCCATCCCGATATTGAACTTTCGCGCTCGACGTGGTTTCCTTGCTCGTGCTGCCCCACGAATATCACACGCTTCGTCCCATCGATTCCGGGATACATTTTTGCGCAAAAGGAGAAGAACATTTATGTGAATTTGTTCGTGTCAGGCGAAACGGAGATCTCCCTCCCGAACGGCGTTCGCGTTGCGTTGAAACAAGAGACGAACTATCCGTGGAACGGAAAGGTGAGAATCGCAATCAACACCGGGAAGTCGGCGCGGTTTTCAGTGAATATCCGTATTCCCGGATGGCTTTCCCGGCCGGTTCCGTCCGATTTGTACAGCTATCAATCAAAACGGACAGCTTCCTATTCGCTGACAGTGAACGGTTCAACGGCGACAGTAGAAGCAAAAGACGGGTACGCAATTCTTGATCGTGAATGGAAGAAGAATGATGTGGTGGAAATAGATTTTCCAATGAACATCGAGCGCATGGTATCGCACCCGAATCTCAAAGAGAATTCGGGTAAAGTTGCCCTGCAACGCGGGCCGCTTGTGTATTGCGCGGAATGGGTTGACAACGGTGGACTGACAAGCAACTTGTTGTTACCGGACGACACGGAGTTGAAGGCGGAATTCCGCCTTGATTTGCTCAACGGAGTGATGACGCTTTCCAGCGAAGTCCCGGCATTTGTTCTCGGGAAAGACGGCAAAAGTGTAACGACGGAGCGGCAACAGTTTGTCGCAATTCCCTACTATGCGTGGGCGCATCGGGGAGAGGGAGAAATGAATATCTGGCTGCCGCGAGCTCTTACGGGGATAGAAATCATTAATCATTGATCATGATATGAGGTTAACGTGACGCCGGAGATACTTGCCAACGGACTTGCGTGGTACGTCGTGTTTTTGTTTTCAATAACAGTGCACGAAGCGGCTCACGCATTTGCTGCAATGAAAATGGGAGACGACACGGCATACAACGGCGGACAAGTAACGCTTAATCCTGCGCCGCATGTACGCCGCGAACCATTCGGCACCGTGATCGTTCCGATTCTCTCCTACTTCCTTGCGGGTTGGATGATGGGATGGGCAAGCGCGCCGTACAATCCGCATTGGGCGTTACAGTATCCGAAGCGCTCCGCAATTATGTCGCTTGCCGGACCGGCATCGAATCTGGTGCTTGTCTTTGGGACTTCGATCATCATTCGGCTGGGAGTTGAGTTCGGCTTCTTTGTACCGCCCGAGAGGCTTTCCTTTACTCATCTTACTGAGGCCGTCGATGGGGGCATGTGGTCAAACGCTGCAACCATACTTAGCATTCTCTTCTCTCTGAACCTGCTGTTGTTTGCTTTCAATTTGATACCTGTGCCGCCGTTGGATGGAAGCGGTGCATTGCCGCTTTTCATGAGCGAACAGCTCGGACAGAAGTACATGAGTCTCCTGCATCGATCGGGCTTTGCCATTTTCGGTATTTTTCTCGCGTGGCAATTGTTCACGTACATCTACCCGCCGATTCATTTGGCGGCAATTAACTTGCTGTATCCCGGCTTAGATTATCATTGATACGGCAGCCAGTCGTTCGACATGAATCTTGAAGAACAAATCCTCAAAGAACACTCCAAGCACAACACGGTCCGCATTGCGCGGTGGGTTGGCAGCGACAAAAAGCGATTCAAGCAGTTAATGGATCTGTTTCTGAAAGGAGAATATCGAGTGACGCAGCGATCAGCGTGGATCGTATCGCATTGTGCTGATGAACATCCGGTTCTTCTTCTTCCCTACCTCAACAAAATGATCGACCGTATGATGGAACCGGATGTGCATGTTGCGGCGAGAAGAAATGTCGTCAGGCTTTTGCAGAATATCGAAGTCCCACCCAAACTTGCGGGCAAAGTGGCAACGATTTGTTTCGAGTTGCTGGCATCTCGGAAAGAGCCGGTTGCCGTAAAATGCTTCTGCATGACAGTTCTCGGCAACATCGCAAAGCAAGAGCCGGACCTCGGGAATGAAATCCGGCTCATCGTTGAACAACAGATACCGTGGGGAACGGCGGGGTTTCGCGCAAGGGCAAAAAAAGTATTGAAAGGGCTCGACGCCCACTGAGCTACTGAATCGTGCTCTTCCTGCCGGCGTTTACTTTCTTGAGATATTCCATCAGCGGCTGATAGTATTCAAGCATTGCGCGGGCGCTCAGGTCTTCCCCTGTTTTCTCTTTCAGCACCTCTCGCCAATCGCGGGTAGCGCCGGGGCGCATAATGCCGCGCAGAAAATCTCCCGCTTCTTGGTTGCCATAATAATTGCAGACATTCGGGCTTTGTTTCAGAATATTCTTTGCGATATAGTCATGAAGCTGGAATTTCAGCACGCACGAGATCGCATAATCGTAATACTGCCCGGGATCGTCGATGATATGAGTTTTCGTCGCTGCATCGCAATATTCTGAAAGCCGCGGCGTCGGAGGAACAATCCCCTGAAATCTTTCCACATACTCCCACCAGCGCTTGTTGTATTCATCCTTCGTCAGGTTCTGCTCGTAGAGGTCGTGCTCGAAATGCGACATCGTGCCGGCGGCGAATGGGATGAACACAACGGAGCTGCTGGAAAGTGCTTCATTCAACAGCCACTGCGTCTGGTCAATCTTCTTCGCCGGAAGCAGGCCAAGATCCTGCAGATACGGCTGTTGCATCGACGCGATGGCCATCAAATCGCCGATACCTTCGTGGTAGCCGCGGTTTGCCCCGTCACGCAAAACCATGGGCACATCCGGATTTGAGTATTCTATGAAGTAGTAGATGTGTCCGAGTTCATGATGCGATGTTCTGAACCACTCCGCCGTCGGTTCGATACTCATTAATGAACGATAGTCATCGGCAAGATTGATGTGCCACGCCGAGGCATGATTGTTCTTCTTGCGCGCCGAGCCTGCTTCCACAGGATAAAGATCGGACTTTTCCCAGAATGTCTTGTTCATTTCCGGGAACCCGAGGCTCACGTAGAACTTCTCGGATTGTTCAGCAATCCATTCCTTTGTCTTTGTCTTGAACGGCTCGTTCAAATCTACAGACTTGATAAGTCCGGGCCAGTTCTGCCCCCAACGGTTCGGCAACCAGTGAGCAGGTAGCTTGTCGGGTACGGGCTGTTTATATCGTTTCGCGAGCTCATAGCGGGCGTATGTATGAAGTTCCCTGTACAGCGGCCGAAGTTCGTCCACTAATTTCGCCATCAACACCATCATCTCCGATGTAGACATGCCGTAATCGGCGACCTCAAGGTCGAAATAGGAGTTGTATCCCATTTCCCGCGCAACTCTGTTTCGCAGGTATTGAAGCTCTTCCAGTCCGTCCCGGAGTTCTACCCCGACACCTTTGCTGGTTTCCCAGGCGAAGAGTCTCTCTTTAAGATTGTTTGACTCCACCAGAATGCGATCTATTTCGTTCGTTGTGACTTTCTTCGGCTTTCCATCCGCGTCGGTCATCATGTATTCATAGCCGTAGAGGGCACTTGTCTGCTTTGTTGTCGCGCTGATCAGCGAGTCGACAACGGCCGGAATGGTCCCGGGAGCGTGGGCTGCAAAAAGACGAATCTTCTCAAGCTGGCGAACCTGCAAAGGATCAAGTTTGTCGCGTTGTGCAAGCAAGGTCTTCGTCTTCTCAATAACCTCTTTGCTTCCTTGGAATCTTGCCAGCACTTTTGTTGCCTCCGTGGCGAGACTGTCGTTCACGTCGCTGATGTCGGTATTGGCAAGCCATTGCGCTTCATTCGCAGCCGTCAGCAGCTTGTGGAATTGCGTGTTATAGTCCTGAAGAAATTCATCTGCCTCTTGCTTCGGCTCGTTTGCGCAGGAAGTCAGAAGCAACGCTGTAACGGGAAACAGCATCAGGGTAACGATATGTTTCATTCTCCTATCTCCAATGATTATGTTGTTGGAACAATTCTGTCGCACGAGGCCACTGGCCTTCCTTGTTCGAATTGAATGAGAACTGCTGAAAGAATTTGGTGTTGGAAGAAAAGATTCGTCATTTCAATGTAGAGAAGTCCCGCGGCGATGTCAAGGCGCGGTCAGGCCCGAAAGGGTCATCTGGAGGGCCGCATGTGTTTGTTGCGCAACAGCGACAGTATAACAGAAACAGTCAAAACGGATGCAATAGTGCCGAGGGAGATGCCGATAGAAATATGAACAACATCCTCCAACAACATCTTAATCCCGATAAAAATGAGAACGAGGGAAAGTCCATGCTTCAGGTAGTAAAAGGACTTCATGACTCCAGCGAGCAGAAAATACAAAGCGCGCAAACCGAGAATGGCAAAGACGTTTGACGAGTAAACGATAAACGGATCGCGCGTTACGCCGAATACCGCGGGGATCGAGTCCACAGCAAACACGATGTCCGTCGTTTCCACCGTCAGGAGAACCAGAAACAACGTTGTGACATGAAGTCTGCCGCCGACGCGTGTGAAAAAATTGTGCGTCTCATACCCTGTATCGACCGGAAACACCCTCTTCGCTAATCGGATAATGGGATTCTTGTCAGGATGAACCTTCACCTCATCCTCGCGCAACATTTTCCAGCCGCTGTAGATGAGTATTGCCCCAAAAATGTAGAGAATCCAGTCAAATCGCGCTATGAGCAATGCACCCGCCGCGATAAATATCGCACGAAACACGAGCGCGCCAAGCACACCCCAGAACAGTACTCTGTGTTGATACTTCGGGGGGACACCAAAATAATTGAAGATAAGGATGAAGACAAAAATGTTGTCAACCGAAAGGGATTTTTCTAGCAGATAGCCGGTCAGGAATTCCAGACTCACCCTCGTTGCCACTTCACTTCCGCTATTCTCCTTCACCCAGAAGTACAAGCCCACGTTGAAGACAAGCGAGAGTGCAATCCACACAACACTCCACCATGCCGCTTCTTTGAGAGTGACCGGCTCATCTTTTCTGTGAAACACACCAAGGTCGAGCGCCAACAGGAGGAGGATGAAAAAATTGAAGCCGATGAAGAGGTAGAGTTCGTTTTCCGGCATGGCTACGTACTCTTCCCGCCGTCAATCTGTTGCGAAAGCCACCGGACCATGTCGTTCAGACTTTGCTGGCCGATTTCATGCGCCATCGGGTATTCATGATACTCAACGCGAGCTTTCGCCGCATCCAGCTTCTCCTTAATGAGGCGGCTTGCCTCAACAGGAATCACCTGATCGTAGAGTCCGTGAGCAACAAAAAAGCCGAGGGCGTTCACTTCGTTCCACCGGTATTCGAGATGTGTACCCTCGACGAGATAGCCGCTGTTGGCAAGAACGCCGCGGAATTTCTGCGGCATGCTCAATGCCATCGCCAGCGACATCACTGTCCCCATGCTGAACCCCAACAGGTAGACCTGATGTTGATCGACAGGATAATGTAACAGCACAGCATCGACAAACGTGGAGAGCTTGTCGCAACTCTCTTTGAACATGTGCGGCTCAGGTTTGCCCATCTCCAGAAAGTCATACCACTTGTATCCGCCCCATTCCAGGTTGAACGGCGCCCGCACGGCGATAGTCAGCAATCGGGAATCGAGATATTGCGCAAGTCCGGCAAGATCATGCTCATCGGCGCCAAGCCCGTGCAGCATGATAACCGTCGGATGCTTCTCGCCCGCCGGGGCTTCAGGCTCGATCAGGATATGATGAAGAGATGAAGATATTGTCTTCCTCAATTACTTCGCATCCTGCGATATTTCTCTTTGTACTTTTCATACAACATCGTATGGCGACTCGTGAGGTCGACTTTTTTTCCCTCAATAAATTGCATCTCAACCCGTGTCATGATTTCAAGGGGATCGCCGTCTGTTATAATAAGCGTTGCGTCCTTGCCAAGTTCGAGCGAGCCGATCCTGTCTGCAACGCCGAAAATTTGCGCCGGGTAGAGGGTGATCGCTTTCAGCGCCTCTTCTTTTGGCAGGCCGTAGGCAGCGGCATGAGCGGCCTGATACGGCAGGTTGCGTTCGTGCGGTGCTTCCTCTTCGCTGATAATGGCAAACCGGATTCCGGCTTCGTGCAGTTTCTTCGGCAATGCAAACGGCTCATCATATTTGTCGAAACGGCGTGTGGGAAGACGGTGAATGCCTCCTGCTAGCACCGGGATGTTGTGCTTCTTCAGCAAATCCGTTACGCGCCACGCCTCATGCCCTCCGCGGATGATAAGCTTAAGATTCTCCTGTATTGCCCATGCAACAGCCGCCTGAATTTGTTGCACGTCATTCGCAACCACCATCACCGGCACTTTGCCTTCGAGCACGGGAATCATTGCCTCCCAACGCAGATCGACGTTATGGTAGGGAATGCCCTTTTGCTCTTCCGCTTTCTTTGCGTTCATGTATGCCCGCGCATCGCGGAAGGCATCGGCAAGTTCTTTCAACTGCTTCTCGCGCTCCTTGATCTGATCCGCCTCGGAGCGGATTTGTCTGCGCCCGCGACCGATTGTCATAGCCGGCCACTGGACGACAAGGGCGGCCGGTGCTTTCAGCGTCATGTCCTCCCATGTCCATCCATCCGACATCATCACCGCCGACATACCGGAGATGAGTCCGCCTTGCGGCGCGGTGACAAATGTCGTGATGCCGTTTGCCCGCGTAACGGGAATGATCTCCGACTCCGGGTTCACAGCAACTTCAGCGCGAACGTTCGGGTTGATGCGGCCGGTTTCATTGTGATCGCGAGTAGCGCGTACGGCCCCGATCTCGGTGAGCCCGATATATGTATCAGGACTCATCAGTCCGGGATACACATGTTTGCCGGTTGCGTCAATCACTTCGGCTCCCCGCGGCGTCGTGAGTTGTGTTTCGATTGCCGTGATTTTTCCGTCCTCGAAGATGATCGTTCCCTTTTCAATCACCGGCCCGCTGACCGTGTGTATCGTCGCATTTACGATGGCAATGGTTTTCTCCTGTTTCTTGCCGGGAATTTGTCCCAACGCAAGAAGCGAACCGGAAGAGACGACCAACACCCCAATGACCAATGACCAATGACGAATACCATTCTTCATTTCAAAATCCTCCTTCGTCATTATGTCGGGGATGATCCACTTCGTCGCCGCGCTTTTGCGGCCGCGGTGTTTGCTCGGAACCGCCCGCTTTCTTATGTGTCAGCGCTTTCTGGATGAGGGTTGCGCGTTGCTTCTGTACTTCCTCGTTCATTTTCTTGTCTTCGTCAATATCGAAATACTTCCGGCCGTCAACCCACGTTTGCTCGCAACGCGAATACGTCGAGAGAGGGCTGCCGCTCCAAATGACGAAGTCAGCGTCTTTGCCGGGCTCAAGCGATCCGACTCGATTATCCACCTTGAGCTGCTTTGCGGGGTTGATGGTGACAAACTTGAGGGCTTCTGTTTCAGAAACACCGCCGTATTTGACTGCCTTCGCTGCTTCAAGGTTCATCCGCCGCGCAAGCTCGTCGCTGTCGGAGTTGAATGAGACCAGCACGCCTTGCTCGTGCATTAACGCGCCGTTGTGCGGAATGGCATCATACACTTCGAACTTGTATCCCCACCAATCGGTGAACGACGACCCGCCCGCTCCGTGCTTCGCCATCACGTCGGCGACTTTGTAGCCTTCGAGAATATGCTGGAAGACCTGAACTCTGAATCCCGGTTTGCCAAGCATACGGTCGAAATCCTCCACCACTCTCATCAACATCAGAATCTCGCTTTGCACATACGAATGGCAATGGATGAACCGCTTGCTGCGCAGAATTTCGACGATCGCATCAAGCTCAAGATCGCGGCGCGGCGGAATACCCGTTTTCTCCTTCTCCCACTTCTGCCACGCCTTCTCGTAGTCGAGAGCGGCTTGAAACTCGTCTCGGATTATCTGCTCCACTCCCATGCGCGTTTGCGGATAGCGTGTTGTGAAACGTTCGCCCCAATTTGACTGCTTGACGTTTTCACCAAGCGCAAATTTTATTGTGGGTGGAGCGCCTTCGAATTTCAGTTCTTCCGGCAGCAATCCCCAACGTAATTTGATGAGTTGCGCCTGTCCGCCGATCGGGTTGGCGGAGCCGTGAAGAATGTGGGCTGAAGTCAAGCCGCCCGCCAGCGCGCGGTAGATGTCGATGTCGTCGCTTTGCACCACATCTGCAACGCGAACTTCGGCAGAGATTGCCTGCTGTGCTTCATTGACGCTGCCTGTCGCCGCCATGTGAGAATGCGCGTCGATGAGGCCCGCGGTAACATGCTTCCCCTTTCCGTCAATTATCAATGCGCCGGAAGGTGCGGCGAGATTTGTTCCGACATTTACGATCTTCCCTTTCTGAATCAACACATCGGCATTCTCCAACTTACCCTTCGGTCCGCTCGTCCAGACTGTTGCGCCTTTCACAATCACTGTTGCAGGCTGATCAGGTATTTTTGATCTACCGAACTCGCCGTAAGGATATACGGGAGGGAACGATGCCATCTTTGTTTCCTTCGGCTTTGCCGTATCGGGATCGGGAATGTACGGGGCAACACGATCCGCAAACCAGGTGAACGTCGAGCCGTCCGACCATTCGCCGTTGCCTGTAAGCATGTCCGGACGTGCAGTTGCCGTCATGCGAATGATACCGCCGAAACCGATCGAATCACCGGCAAACGAAAACGAGAGGCGTGAAGCAGAGTAGGAAACAGTTGTCAGCTTCACTTCTTTTTTCAGCCCGCCGGGAGATGTTTTCGTCACAGTTCCCTGCAGCGATTCGGGTTCGCCTTTCAGCGTCAGGGTGATGGTATCGTTGGATGATTTTTCTCCTTTGATGGTCCACTTTCCTCTCGGATCAATTTCCGGTAACGGCTTGATTTCGTAGCGACTGCCGTCAATCCAACTTTCCCTGATGACTGTCTTTTCTGCAAACAGATCACCGTTCGTAACAATGAAGTTTGCCGTCTTTCCAACATCGAGCGAGCCGAGTTGCTTCTCGACTCCGAAGAGCCGGGCGGGAGTTGATGTCAGCGCCGCAAGCGCGGCATCAGCAGAAAGTCCGCGTTCAACTGTTGTCCGAACTGCTGCGAGAAATGTCGCGGGATCGTCAAGCGTTGCAGAGGTGAATGCAAACGAAACGCCCGCGTCTTGCAGACGCTTGGGATTTTCGGGAGCCTCATCCCAGTGGCGTAATTCTTCGAGCGTGTATTGCAGCGCCTCTTCGGGCGAGTCGACTTTCGGAGTTTCAGGGAAGTTGACAGGAAGAATAATGGGTCGACGCGTCTGCTTGATTGCATTCAGCGTCTTGTACTCGCGTCCGCTTCCCCGTACAATCACATTCAAACCGAATTCCTTCGCAATGTTCTCCGCACGAAGGAAACTCAACTCATCGTTCACTTCAATAATGAATGGAAGCGACTTCGCATCCCTCATCGCTGCGAGTGCCTCGTTTGTTTCTGGTCGGGGGAGAGAGAGATTCTTTGCATACGCGTCCTGTGCCTTTGCATACCAGTCCGCATCATACATCGCTTGCCGGATCAGCGCAATGATGCCCATGAGCGAGCCCGGGTAACCGTCGTACCCCCACTCACCGCCAAGCTGTGCGTGATGGGCCACGCCGTCCCTGACGAGCCCGTCGTTCGGCTTCCCGCCACCGAGATTCACCACCGCGCTTTTTCCCTTGATAATTCCCCGCTGTGGAACGATCAGCGCCGATGTGAAGCCCTGGCTGCGAAGCTTCTCGGCTGCTTTTTGATCAGGCGTGAAGAGTCTTGCGGCGTTGTTCTGCGCTGCAACCATCTTGTTCCAATATTCCGCCCCCCGCGCCGGATCCTGCTCGGGCCGCTGGCGCGGTTGATCGCCTTCCTGTTGGGGTTGCGGCTTCGGGGCCTTCGGCACGCCGTAATCCGAATACGAATCAATCAGTCCTGGGTAGATGGACTGTCCCATCATATCCCACACACGCGCATCGGCGGGAATGGCGGCATTCGTTCCGACAGCGACAATCACGCCGTCACGGATCACCAGCGTTCCTTTGTCGATCACCTTGCCCGGCGATTGAATGATGCGGGCGTTCGTGAACGCGTGAACGGTTGGCGTGTTCCTGCGGATGCCTTCGGGCGGAGTTGTTTGCGCAATGCCCGATTGCAGAACGAGAAGAGCCAACGCAAGCAACACTCCTCCCCGACGCGATAGCGTATCAATCATGAGTACTCCTGAAAATAGATTGGTAGATCAAGATGTGAATAATATCCGGTAGATGTCGTAATCGGGTTGGCTGAACGTTACAAAGCGAACTTCTTTCAGGGATGGATTCTTCTCAACGAAATTCTTCACCGCTTCGACCGCTATCTTTGCCGCCCCCTCAATCGGGAAGCCGTAAACCCCTGTTGAGATGGATGGAAACGCTATCGTCTTTACATTGTTCTCGACAGCAACCTGCAATGAGTTGCGGTACGCATTCGCCAACAACTCAACTTCATGATTTCCGCCTCCGTGCCACACGGGCCCGACCGTATGAATGACATGTTTCGCCTTCATTCTCCCGCCGGATGTTATCATTGCTTCGCCAGTCGGAAGGCGGCCGTGCCGGGCGATATACGCTTTGCATTCGTCCAGAATTTGCGGTCCACCTGCCCGATGAATCGCACCGTCAACTCCGCCCCCGCCCATCAGACTCGAATTAGCGGCGTTGACGATGGCATCAACCTCTTGTCGGGTGATGTCGGCTTGAACGAGGGTGAGTGTCGTCGAACCGATTCGGATGTTCATGCGTGAAGAGGATATGAAAACCGCTGCGTGTTGTGATCCAATCTAAGGAATGATGAACGCCGAATCAACAGCTTAATCCTCCGGCCTCTCGCCCGCCGGCGCCATCTTCACGAGTCGCGGCATGAACTTCGCAAGAGGCTTTGCCAAATCCAACTGCGCGTTCATCACGTCGTTGATGTTCTTGTACGCCCACGGGACTTCATCAAGTCCGGCGGAGAGGAGCTTGACACCCTGTTTCTCCAGAAACTCCTTCGTCTCTTTCCACGTGTAGGTCTTGGAGGCCTGCTTTCGCGACATGCGGCGTCCCGCGCCGTGCGAGGTGGAGGCAAGCGACTCTTCGCTTCCCAATCCCTCCACCAAAAAGCCCGGGGTTCCCATCGAGCCGGGAATGATACCGAGAATTCCTTTGCCTGCAGGCGTCGCGCCTTTGCGGTGAACAATCACATTGCGTCCGCCGTGCTTCTCACGCCACGCAAAGTTGTGGTGGTTTTCGATTTGCTTCAACACGTCATGCTTCAGAAATCTGATGATAGCTTCATGAATAAGATGATGGTTGGCGGAGGCGTACTTTCCCATCAACTCCATAGCCGCCCAATACTCGGCGCCTTCTTCATCGACATCAAGCCAGGCAAGATTGCGCGCTGCGCCGATGAGTTCGGGATGCTTTTGCTTTGCGATGCGCGTGTAGTAGTCGGCAACCTGCGCGCCGGTACCCCGGCTGCCGCTGTGCGAGAGCAGGGCAAGATACGAGCCCGCGGGAATGCCGAGCGCCTCTTCCTCGAACGTAATCTCGCCAAACTCCACAAAGTGATTCCCCGAACCTGATGTGCCGAGCTGGCGGTGAGCCTTGTCCTTCATCTCACGCGTCACCGGCGAGACATTCCAATCTTCATCCATCGCGTCGTGCTGTTTCTTGTTCTTCCACTCCGCCCCGACGCCGAATCGTGTGTTCTCTTCGATTGCCTTCTTGTACAGATCTTCCTGCGTACGGACAACTTTCGGCGGCACGTCGAAGATCGTCATCATCATCCGGCAGGCAATATCAACCCCGACGCCGTACGGAATCACGGCATTGTCCGTCGCCAGCACGCCGCCAATCGGCAGGCCGTAACCGACATGGGCATCGGGCATTAACGCTCCAGCAACCGAGATGGGAAGTGACGCAGCAGTTTCCATCTGCGCTTTCGCCTCGGGATCGATGTCGCTGCCCCAGATTTTGTACTTGGGTTTATTCATCAGAAGAAGATTTCAACACAAAGGCTCAAAGCCACACAAAGGTACACAAAGAAGAGAACAAAAGAAGTTTGTGGTTCCTCTCGTCTTCGTACTCAAAAGACAAAGCCCCCCGGCACACTGGGAGGCTTTTTATATCTGACGTCTGATTTCTGACTTCTATTCTACTTCGGCCCCGCGTTGCGAACATCCTCGCTTGCAGCGGCGGCAAACTGTTCGAAGTTCTTTTTGAACTTCCCAGCAAGGTCTTTTGCCTTCGCGTCGTACGCTGATTTGTCCTTCCAGGTGTTGCGGGGATTGAGAATCTCTTCGGGAACACCGGGACATGAGGTCGGTATGTTCAGTCCGAATACGGAATCCTGGACCGTCGCAACGGCGGCAAGCGTGCCGTTGAGCGCCGCGGTCACCATTGCGCGCGTGTAGCCGATTTTCATTCTCGCACCAACACCCACTCCGCCACCGCTCCAGCCGGTATTCACAAGCCAGCAATCCGACTTGTGTTTTGCAATCTTCTCGCCCAGGAGTTTTGCATAGACAGTCGGCGGCAACGGCATAAATGGCGCGCCAAAGCATGTGCTGAACGTCGTCTGCGGCTCGGTAACACCCTTTTCGGTTCCCGCAACCTTTGCCGTGTAGCCCGAAAGGAAATGATACATCGCCTGCGCCGGGGTCAGCTTTGATATCGGCGGCATCACGCCATAGGCGTCGCAGGTGAGCATGATGATGTTCTTCGGATGCCCCGCAATTCCCGATGGAACAATGTTCTTAATATGTGTGAGGGGATATGCTGCACGCGTATTCTCTGTGAGCGTGCCATCATCGAGATTGACGTGGCGCGAATCGGAGTTCAGAATCACATTCTCCAGGACGGTTCCGAACATGCGTGTGGTATCATAGATGTCCGGCTCCGCGTCCTTCGAGAGGCGAATCACTTTTGCGTAGCATCCTCCTTCAAAGTTGAATATGCCGCCGTCCGTCCAGCCGTGTTCGTCATCGCCGATCAGACTTCTGTCAGGATCCGCCGAGAGAGTGGTTTTGCCGGTACCCGAGAGTCCGAAGAACAACGCCGTGTCGCCATTCTTACCCGCGTTCGCAGAACAGTGCATCGGCATCACGCCGCTGTCGGGAAGAAGATAGTTGAGAATCGTGAAAACGGATTTCTTGATCTCTCCCGCGTAACTCGTTCCGCCGATAATCACCAGCTTACGCGCAAAGTTGATGACAATGAACACTTCGGAGTTCGTGCCGTCAACTTCCGGCGAGGCGTGAAACCGCGGCGAGTCGATGATTGTCCATGTGTCGGGCGACGTATGGACAACGGGCTGTTCCGGCTGAATTAACAGGTTGCGCGCAAAGAGATTGTGCCACGCATAGTCGGTGATGACGCGGACCGGAATGCGGTACTTTTCGTCCGCACCGCCGTAGAGGTTTGCCACAAACACATCACGGCCTTGAAAGTACGCGCACATCTTGGCATACAATGCATCGAACTTGGCGAGTTCCATCGGGCGGTTCACTTTTCCCCATGCAATCTTGTCCTCGCTCGAAGGCTCTTTCACGATGAACTTGTCGTTGGGAGATCGACCCGTGTGGTGTCCGGTATGAACCACCATCGGCCCCAGATGAGAAATCCATCCTTCACGCCGACGGACAACTTCTTCATACAATCGGGGAGTCGAAAGATTTGAATACACGTCGCCGAGATTTTTCAATCCGAGTTGAGCGAGTACGCCCTTCACTTCAGTTGGCATGAACGATTTCCTTCTTGAGTAAATGAAACAGTGTGAGTTTGGCCGGGGAGTGGCGTTCAAGTGGAGAAAAAGATACGGTGAATCCCCAAACATTTCAAGGAAATCTTCTCCGTTGGTGAGAGCCCTCACAGACCCCCGGATGAGCTCTCACCTTCCGGTCGGGAATTCGACCTACATTACGTTTTCAGTGCAAGTATTGCTTCAACCACTCAAACACCGTTTCGTGCCACAGCTTGCTGTTTGCGGGCTTCAGCACCCAGTGATTCTCATCCGGAAAGTAGAGGAATTTTGACGGGATACCTTTCCGTTGCAATGCCGTAAAAAGCTGAAACGCTTCCGTTTCAGGAACGCGGTAGTCTTTTGCGCCGTGAATCACGAGGTGAGGAGTCTTGAAATTCTCTGCATACGTGTGCGGCGAGAATTTTTCGTATCCCTTCGGATTGTCCCAAGGAGTACCTCCGTGATCCCATTCGTCAAACCAGACTTCTTCCGTTGTGCCGTACATGCTCACGAAATTGTACACGCCGTCATGCGTAATCAGTGCGTTGAACCGTTGCGGACAGTTTCCCTGGAACCAATTGATCATGTAACCGCCGTAGGAGGCTCCTGCCGCTGCCTTCTTTGTACTATCCACGAACGGAAGTTTGCAGGCATAGTCGAGCCCTCTCATCAAATCGACATACACCTTGCCGCCCCAGTCACCGGAAATTTCATCCATGAACTTCTGTCCGAACCCGCTGCTTCCGCGCGGATTCGGGGCCATCACGATGTATCCTTGAGCCGCCCACAACGCGGGATTCCACCGGTACGACCATGAATTCATCCACGCGCCTTGCGGCCCGCCGTGCACAAGATACACAAGCGGATACTTCACGCCTTCCTTCATCACCGGCGGTTTGAAAATCCACGATTGAACGTTCGTTCCACCCGCACCTTTGAACCAGATGCTCTCCGGCTCGGGAATGTCGAGCGTGGCAAAGAGCCCATCATTCACACCCGTAATCTTCTTCAGGTTGGATCCGTCGAGACCGATGCTGTACACTTCCGCCGGACGAACGGCACTGACATGCGAAAAAATGACGGAAGAGGAAGTAACGTTCAGACTCCCGTTTGTTGCCTTGTCGAACACTTTCTTCACGTCATTCCCGGCAATCGTCACAGACCAAATGGGCTTGCTTCCCTTCTCCTCGGCTGCAAAGTAGATCGTTCTGCTGTCCGATCCCCATTCAAACTCATCGATATGTGAATCGAAATTCGCCGTCAAACTTCTGCTTGTTGATGTTGCCCTGTCGAACAACATCAGTTGCCAGCGGTCGGCTTCGAAACCGGGACGTGCTTGTGCCCGATACGCAATGTACTTCCCGTCGGGCGAGTAGCGAGGATGTCCGTCGGCAGCGGCGTTGGTTGTGATTTGTCTCGGAGGTTTGCCATCGAGAGGGACAAGCCAGATATCGTAGTTCGTTGTCCACGCTTCTTCCCGCGTGTTTACCGTTGATGCCGTGTGTGCTATTTCTTTCCCATCGGGTGAAAAGGCAAACTCAACTCCCGAGTTGAATGTCATCGAACGCGGCACGCCGTCGCGCATAATCGGCGTGACGTTCACCGGATCTCCGCCTTCAACACCCTGTACAAACACATGCTGACGCTTGCCGTCGATCCAGGTGTCCCAATTCCGGAAGTACAGTTGGGTCAGGATCTTTGCCTTGACTTTGCCGTTCTTCAGCTCATCCAATCTCTTCCTGTTAAGAGAATCACTGACGGCAAAGGGATGTGTCGAGTTTTCAGGAAACACATCCGACACGAACGCGATCATCTTTCCGTCAGGCGACCAGAGTGGCGTCGAAGCCCCTGTAGAGAGAACGGTCAGCTGTTTCTGCTCGCTGCCGTCGGGCTTCATCAGCCAGATTTGGGAATCGCCCGAGCGGCTTGACTCGAACGCAATCCACTGACCATCCGGAGACCACACCGCATGACGGTCGGATGCGGGATCTGTCGTTAATTGTCGCGGTGTGCCGCCTTCGGTTGAGGCAATCCACAAGTCGGAGAAGTTCCTGTTCTCTCCAACATCGGGCGTCGTCAGCGTGTACACAACCCACTTTCCATCGGGCGAGACCGCCGGTTGGGACACGCGCTGCATCTTGAACATATCCGCGAGTTCGAGAGGTCGTTTCTGCTGCGCGTAGAGATTCGAACAGAACAGCGTGGTGATAATGAGAATCGTTATTCTTCGCATGGTGCATCTTGTGAATAGTAGTTGTAGAAATGATGATTGACCGGGGTTCAAGACGAAGACACGGAGTTGCACGAAGGTACACAAAGGAAAACATCTTCCTGAACCTTTGTGTCTCTTTGTACCTTTTGCCGAAGGCATTCCTTCGGAAGAGTTACATCTTTCGTGCTCACTTCAAAAAATTCTTCCACATCATTGATTCAACCGGCTTGTCTGTTCGTGCAGTGTACTTTGCAGACGCTTTCGATTTGTAGCTTGTCAGCACTTCGCCATCAACCTCAAAATAGATCAACTGGCCAATCGGCATTCCATGATAAATGCGTACAGGTTGCTTGACGGAAATCTCCAGCGTCCACGTGTTGCAGAAACCGATGTCCCCTTTGCCCGCCGTTGCGTGAATATCAATGCCTAACCGCCCGATGCTACTCTTACCTTCAAGGAACGGAACATGCGCATGTGTCTCGGTGTATTCTTCCGTCACTCCCAAATACAATCTATGCGGAAGCAAAATCAGCCCGTCGTCCGGAATGGCGAAATGTTCCACTTGATTATGAACTTTCGCATCGAGAATATCACTCTTGTACGTCGCAAGCCATTTGCCGAGATGCACGTCGTACGAGTTGGAGCCTAAGTACTTCTTGTCGAACGGAGAGATGACGATGGTGCCTTTGTCCATCTCTTCGAGAATGCGTTTATCGGTGAGAATCATGCGAGAATGATTGGTGGAACGTCTTGTGATGTGTTCTAATTTAGAAAATTTCCGTGGAAAAGCCAGCCTGATGCTTGTATTGCTATTCGTTTCTGGATGGACTATCTTAATTCAACATGAAAGGAAGGGAGAAAGGCGATGTCCAGCACATATCGTTTGAAGGCGAGCGAACTTGATGATCAGTTCCTCGCAAGCATCAAAACATTGTACGGCGACAAAGAGGTTGAGATCGTGGTGTATGAAATGGATGAGACGAAGTACCTTCTTCGCTCGCCGGAAAACAAGCGAAGATTGCTTGAAGCGATTGACGATGTGGAACATAACCGCAATATCGTCATCCCCGATCAAAAGCAGTTTCAATGAAAACCGTTGCGTTTCAATCAGGAGCATTCGAGCAATACAGCAATTGGGCAAAGGAGAATCCGAAGATATTCGAACGATTAACTATGGTGATTCGTAGTGCTGCTCAATCACCATTTGAGGGTATCGGTAAGCCCGAACCTCTCAAACATGAACTGCAAGGCTATTGGTCGCGCCGCATAACGGACGAACATCGCCTTGTCTACAAGGTCACACAAGACTCCATCATCATCGTCTCCTGCAAATACCACTACAAGAGATAGCAACTGCCGCCGACACTGCCCGTCGTTCCAATTTCTAAACAGTTGTAAATTTGCATTGCATATTTACAACTCTGATGTAAAATTGCAATCCCCCCACAACACTCTCCGATTTGTCAATTTCGAGAATCGTTTCATCTGTACCCCTTGAAATCTGCCATTTTAGCGGATTTTCTCTGGCATTGAATCTGCGAGGAATAAAACGGTGAAATCCATTCGAACCGGCTGAACAGGAAATTCTACCGAAGGAAATATCATGAGTATAAGTAAACTTGCACGCGAAATTGCCCCGTCGCCGACGCTTGCGCTGAACGAAGAAGCGCGCATTCTTCGCGAGAAAGGCGAAGCTGTCGTTCACTTAGGCGCGGGCGAACCAAAAAACAAAGCCCCCATCAGCGCTATCCTTGCCTCGGCAGCCAAACTGAATGTTGGCGACATCAAGTACACGCCGACCGAAGGAACAATGGGGCTGCGCAAAGCCATCATCAAGTACACGGAAGAAAATTACGACCGCGTGGTCGCCCCGGAAAATGTTCTTGTCTCGGCGGGAGCGAAGCAAGCGTTGTACAATCTCCTCGTCACGCTCGTCAATCCGCAGGATGAAGTGATTGTGCTCGCGCCGTACTGGGTGAGTTATCCCGAAATGATCAAAATGGTGTACGGCATTCCCGTCATTGTCACGCCGGAAGATGGCGGATTCTATCCGCGTATGCAGGAAATCGAGCGCGCCGTCAGCTCGTACACGAAAGCTATCATCGTCAACAGTCCGAATAATCCCTCGGGCGTGATGTATCCCGAGTCGTTCATTGCGGAGATTGTCGCGTTCTGCGAACGCAAAGGTATCTATCTTATCATGGACGACATCTACCACAAGTTGGTGTTTGATGGAAAGACGAACATCTCCGCATACAAATTCACCAACAAAGATACCGAAAACACACGAGTCATCGTTATCAACGGCATTTCAAAATTGTACGGCATGACGGGTTTCCGCATCGGCTGGACGATTGCGCCGAAGGCAATTACAGAAGTGTTGGGGAACGTGCAGTCGCAGACTGTTTCCTGTACATCGCTTCTGCTGCAAGCTGCCGCGGAAGGCGCTCTCACCGGAATACAAAGTCACGTTGATACGCTGCGGATGACGTTAGAGAACAACCGCAACGTGATGATGCAGGAATTGAAATCGTTCAACGGCGTGAAGATTACGAAACCCGACGGCACGTACTACTGCCTGCCGGATTTTCGTGCATACAGCAACGACTCGGTCGGACTGTCAAAGTTCTTGTTGAAGAAAGCGCTTGTCGTTACGGTGCCGGGGAAAGAGTTCGGGATGGAAGGACACTTGCGACTGAGCTATGCAACGACAATCAAAGACGTAATGGAAGGCGTTGCCCGCATCAAGTGGGCGCTTGATCCGACATCTCCCAATGATATTTACATCGGTGAACGAAAACTGATTCGGGATTGGCTATGAACAACCTACTGAATATTGTAACACCGGCACAGGCCGAAGCCACAGCACTCAAGAGCGACTACGGTTTAGACAATCACGGTCTAGCAAACCTGCGCGTTGCGTACTGGAATCTGCCGACAGAAGCGTTGTATGAAGAAATCACGTTCCGCAAGGAAGCGCGCATTACGCGCAACGGGCCAATCGTTGCGTTCACGGGCAAGCATACCGCCCGCTCCGCAAACGACAAGTTCGTTGTGAAAGAGCCGACCACCGAGGAGAAAATCTGGTGGGGACAATACAACCGACCGATGAGTCCCGACAAGTTCAACGATCTGTACAATCGCTTGCAGGGATTTCTGCAAGGCAGAGATGTGTTCGTGCAGGATTGCTATGCTGGCGCCGACCCGAATTACCGGATGCCAGTCCGCATGATCACCGAGCTTGCATGGCACAGCCATTTTGTGCGGAACATGTTCATTCTGCCGAAGACGAACGAGGAATACCGCCGGCACGTTCCGGACTTCACCGTGATTTGCGTGCCGTCGTTCAAAGGCATTCCACAGATTGATGGAACACCCGCGAACACATTCATCGCCCTCAACTTCGCGCAGAAGCTTTGCATCATCGGCAACACAGCCTATGCGGGGGAGATCAAGAAATCCATTTTCACCATCCTCAACTTCCTGTTGCCGCTCGATGGAGTCATGCCGATGCACTGCTCGGCAAACATCGGCAAGGATGGCGATGCTGCAATCTTCTTCGGCCTTTCGGGAACGGGAAAGACGACACTCTCCGCCGACCCGAACCGCGGCCTCATCGGCGACGATGAGCATGGCTGGAGCGACGAGGGCGTGTTCAATTTCGAAGGCGGCTGTTACGCAAAAGTGATTCAGCTTTCCCCTTCGGCTGAGCCGCAAATCTACGCGACGACGCGCATGTTCGGCACCATTCTCGAAAATGTTCCGTACGATCCGGTTACCCGCGTGATTGACCTCGACGACGAGTCCATCACCGAAAACACCCGCGCATCGTATCCGTTGGAGTTCATCGGTAACGCCGTCCCCGAAAAATTAGGCGGACATCCGAAAAATATCATTCTTCTCACCTGCGACGCATCAGGTGTCATGCCTCCGATTGCGAAACTCACGCCCGATCAGGCGATGTACCAATTCATCTCCGGCTACACATCGAAAATTGCCGGAACGGAAGTCGGGTTGGGCAAAGAGCCGGAGATGACATTCAGCGCGTGCTTCGGCGGGCCCTTCATGGTGCATCATCCCTACTTCTACGCCGATTTGCTCAAGCGGAAGATTCTGCGTCACGGCGTCAACTGCTGGCTTGTCAACACAGGCTGGATTGGCGGGCCGTACGGCATCGGGAAGCGCATCAGCATCAAGTATACGCGTGCGCTGCTCAACTCTGCACTGAGTGGCGAGCTGTTGAACGTTGAATACAAAACCGATCCCATCTTCGGCTTCCAGGTTCCGCAACGCTGCGGCGACGTGCCGGTAAGCGTTCTGAATCCGGGAGATTCGTGGAGCAACAAGGATGACTACATGCGGCGATACAAAGATCTCGCTTCCCGCTTCATCGAAAACTTCAAGAAGTTCGAGTCCGGCTGTCCGCCGGAGGTGATTGCGGCGGGGCCGAGGAGATAGAAGAAGTTGTTCATCCACTAAGGGCACGAAGTTCGCGAAGGCGGGATGATCTCGTAGCGTCTTGTCATGCAGTCGTTGACGCAGCAGAGGCGCTTCAGCTTTTCGCTCTACAATCCCCACCAATAACTCATCTTCAGCAGCACGGCGTCATCGTGCGGCAGCTTGAAGATGCCGCGGAACCGCGGGCCGAAGTCGTTGTTGTAATTGCCGGAATCATCTGCACGGCTTTGAGTCCACACAAGAAAAATTGTACTGCCCGGTAGAAACTCCCATCGCAGCAGCAGGTTGGCGTCGAAGATCGCGTAATTAAAATCGTACACGTTAGGAGTTGTGTAGGAGGCAAAGCCGCTGCCTCCGGTCAGGAGCCGGAAGTTGTTGTAGCGCCCCCGTGCAAGCAGAACTTGTGTATAGAACTGCAACGATACCGTTCGGGTGAAGGTGATGATGCCGCGCAGCGCGAAATCTATCTCGTCGACATCTCTATCTCCAAAGAGACTGCGCCCGCCGACCGGAACAATCCTGCCGCCGCTCAGTACTCCCGTTTCTTCCGAACGTGTCTTCTCAAAGTAAAAGAGAGGTGTGAGTTCGATGTTTGAGGCCGGACGAATCGTAACGCCGATGAGGGTGCTGATGCTCTTCTTCTCCTTCTCATCAAACCGGAAATCTGTTGTCATCGAAATAGAAACCGGCTGTCGCTCATCTGTTTGTATTTGCGCCTGAAGCGAGTAATCGACGGGGCGAAGGTAGAGGCCGAGAATCCCCCGTTCCGAATCGCTGTAGGCCCGGTCGTTGAGAACAAAGCGGAATGTTGACTTCCAGAAATTCGTCCAGTCTGCCGAGAACGACAGGTCGACCTGCGAAAGTGTACGTACACCGTCCCAGTTCCACTTGGCTTCGGGAACAAGCGAGAACGAATAGCGGCGGAACGGCTCTTCGGCCCTGTTCTCGCGATAGAGAAGCTGCACGTAACCGCCGTGATACCGCGGCTGCGCAAAGAAGCCGAGATCGTTGCTGTTGAAGTTGGCGCTGAAGAAATTGTAGGATGCCGTGTAGTACCAGTGCCGCGCCGCGATGCGCGAGAACAGCAGGCGCCCGGCGGTGCCGTCCGGATTGGCGCGGCTGCTGGATGAATGCACGCCGGCGATGTAACCATCGAGCGTATACGAGCCGTCGTCGAAGCGCAGATTCCAATCCGCACCGCCGCTGAACGCCGGCTTCAACTGATCGCGGGCAGCAAGTGTTGCAACGCCGCCAACCCACGAGTTTCCTGCAAGCTCCTGCTTTACACGAACAACGTTGTACGTTCCTTTCGGCTCCGTCTGTATCCTTGATTCCCGTCCCGCGCTATCCAACAGAACCGCATTCTCGTCATCGGTGGCAGTGGCAAGAACGCCCAACGAAAAACCGGATTCCGTGTGGCCGGTTACTTTTGCGGCGCCGAGAATCGTTGTAATGTGAGGATTTTCTTTGATGGACCCGCCGGGAGGCGCAGCAACAAACGGAGAAAGGAAGGGTCTCTGCCCGATTCTGCGCGAGTAAAATAGCGTAAGGGGGGTGTTATCAACCGAATTGCCGAATGTGAACAACTGCGCGCCTTCAATGAAGAACGGGCGCTTCTCGGGATAGTACGTTTCGAAGACTGTCAGATTAAGAATCGACTGATCCACCTCCACCTGGCCAAAGTCGGGATTGATCGCCGCATCAAACGTAAAGTTGCGGCTGAGTCCGTACTTCACGTCAAGTCCGGCATGCGCTGCTTGATCAGACCGGTGCGGACGGTACGACGCTTCCGTTTCGAATGATGCCGTTGCAGAAATGTACGGGATGAGACTCAGATGCAAGGGTGGCGTAATGGCGCGGATGCCTTCTACATATCCCCATTTTGAGATCATCAGCCGTTCGGTACTCGGCACCATCACCCATTCGATTGTTTCCCGCTTCCGGCTGATGTAGCGACGGAAGTTAATCCCCCATCGATATTCTCCATCTTGCGGCGAGAACCGGATAGCGTTGTAGGGAATCTCAAACTCCGCCGACCATCCTTCACGATGCCGCGCCGTGCGTACACTCCACACAGCGTCATAGTTCAGGTCGTAGGCATTCCCGTCCTGCGAAAGGAAGCCGTCGCTTTGCACGCCGGCAACATTTACTGAAAACACGAACGCCGTTTGCCGGTCATTGTATGAATCAATCTGCACGGTGAACCGGTCGGCTTCCGATGTCCGGTCTCGCCGTGTCAATTGCGAAACGATCCCGTGCGGATTGCTGTCGTAGCAAATCACCCCGACATAAATTGCCTTATCGTCATACAGAATGCGGACAGAGGTTCTCTCGGTCGGGGGGTTTCCTTCGAGGGGATAGAACTGCGTGAAGTCTTCCGCGGGTAGTGCGGCGTGCCACTGTCGCTCGTGCAGCAATCCGTCGAGCGTTAACCGACTTTCAAGGCGGGCCGCCTTGATGATCTTCCCTGTATCAGCCCATAATGCGGGTGAAACCAGAAACGCATATGCAAGGAGGAATCCCCCTGAGTAACGCATTAGGGTCGAAATATCAGTGGATGGATCCTGTGTTAGTTCAAGATAGCCTTCCATTCGCAGAAAATCAACGAACCCTCAACTGAACTGTGACAAGGGTTACACAAGAGGGGATGCATCGGACGGGTACTCACGACCTTTCAAGCCGCACCACATTCTCGATATGGTAGGTGTGAGGGAACATGTCAACGGGCTGGATTTCAGCAATCCGGTACGCGTTTGCCATCAGCTTTACGTCGCGGGCTTGTGTTGCCGGATTGCAGCTCACATACACAATTCGCTCGGGTTTCATTTCTATGACTTCCTTCACGACCTTCTCGTGCATACCGGCTCGAGGCGGATCGATGATCATCACATCCGGCAAAGGATGGTTGTCGAGCCAGGCTGTATCTTTCGTCAATCGATCTTTCAAATCTCCCAACACAAACGCGCAATTCGTTACTCTGTTGGCGGTCGCATTCTTTCGGGCATCTTCGACGGCTGCTTCGACATTTTCCACGCCGACAACTTCTTTCACATCATCGGCGATATGCAATGCAATCGTGCCGGTGCCGGAATAGAGATCAAACACCACATCGCCGGGTTTGAGACCGGCCATCCGTTGTGCGACATTATACAATCGTTCGGCCTGCTGTGTGTTTGTCTGGAAGAATGAGTTTGCTGAAATACGGTAGATGCGTTTCCCGATCATCTCTGTAATATAGCCGGGGCCGTGATACACTTTTTCATACTCGCCGATAGCAACGAGATTCTTCCGCTGCGTGATGTTGTTGATGATAGTGGTGATGGATGGCATCTCCTTCAGCAAACACGTGCAAAGAGATGAGAGCAACCCGGGGTTGTCGTCAGAGGTAACGATATTCACCATCAACTCATTCGTGGAGGCGCTTTGCCGAATGACAAGATTGCGGAGATAGCCGGCGTGTGTGAATGTTGAGTAGATGGAGAGATTCCGTTCAACGCAAAAATTCCGGACTGTGTTCACAATGCGGATGCTTTCTTCGGATTGGAGATGACATTCTTCAAGATCGAGAACCTTGCGGTACATCCCCGCCGGATGCATACCGAGAGAAAATGCCTGCACATCCTTGTTCGATTCATACTCTTCCTTCGGAAACCACTTCTCTCCGAAAGAAAACTCCATTTTATTCCGGTAAAAGTAGATTTGATCCGAACCGATTGCAGGATTGACGGCTATTCCTTTGAACCCGCCTATTCGCTCAAAAGCATCAGCTACATGCTGGCGTTTGAAATCGAGTTGCGCCCGGTAATCAACATGCTGCCATTTGCAGCCGCCGCAGGTTCCGAAGTAACGGCAGCGCGCCTGAACACGCAACGGCGACTGCTTCACAAGCTCGACAACTTCGGCTTCAAGAAACTGCTTTTTAATTTTCGTCAACCGGACGCGGGCCTCGTCGCCGGGAACGCCGCCGTAAACGAACACCACGAGTCCGTCATGCCGGGCAAGGGACTTCCCTTCAAAGGCAAAGGAATCCAATGTGAGGATAAGTTCTTCTCCCCGCCGGAATTGGCTCAATCGTTCATCTCCCCGGTCACACGTTCCAATTCTCTTGTCAGCTCGCCCCACCTGAAGTAGACATTCTGCAATTCGCTTTCCAGATTCTTGTATTGCGCAGTAACGGCCTTCACCTTCCCGCCGTCTTTGTAGAAATCGGGATGCCCCATCAGTTCTTCAATCTCGCGTTTCAGCGCTTCCTTCTGCTCGATTTCCCGTTCGGCTTTTGTTATCTTTTCTTTCAGTGGTTTTGTGATCTTGTAGGCGCGCTGGCGCTGTTCAGCTTCGATTCGCCTGCGTTCCTTCTCGGAAATATGCGATTCTTCTTTCCTTGCGGGTACAGAAACCGTTGCGGTTGATGCGGCAATCTCCTTTTGCTTGGCGTAGATATACTCGCTGACGTTGCCCGCAAACGTACGAACTCCTCCCTTTGAGAATTCCACGACCTTGTTCACGATGGGATCGAGAAAATCGCGATCATGTGAGACGATGATGTAACTTCCTTCGAAATTCATCAATGCCTTCTGCATCACCGCCTTCGAGCGCATATCAAGATGGTTCGTCGGTTCGTCCATGACAATCAAGTTGCAGGGTTGGAGCAGCATTTTGGCAAGAGCCAGCCGACTTTTCTCGCCGCCTGAAAGAACGGCGACTTTCTTGAACACATCATCTCCGCGAAACAGAAAACAGCCGAGCAGATTGCGCAACGACTTCCTGATTTCGCCGACCGCAACTTCATCCACCGTTCCCAACACATCATTGGCCGGGTTCAATTCGTCTGCCTGATGCTGGGCAAAATAGGAGAGGATCACATTGTGCCCGAGCTTTCGCTCGCCGCCCTCAAACGGTTCGACGCCGGCAACGATTTTGGAGAGCGTGGATTTTCCGGCGCCGTTCACGCCTACAAATGCAATCCGGTCGCCGCGATCAATGTCGAAATCGATACCACTGAATATGCGCTTGCTGCCGTAGCTTTTTTGCAGATTTCTGATTTCCAACACAGATCGCCCGCTTGACGGAGCCGGAGGAAACTTGAAGTGAATGCCGCTCTCTTCATCTTCAATCTCCACCAGATCCATCTTCTCCAACATCTTGACCCGGCTTTGAACCTGTCTGGCTTTTGTCGCCTTGTAGCGAAAGCGTTCAATGAACCGTTCTGTTTGTTTGATTTGTTGCTGCTGATTCTGATAGGCGGCGAGTGTGAGTTGCTTTCTTTCTTCCTTTTCTCGCACATACAACGAAAAGTTTCCGGGATATTCGGCAAGATTACCGAGACTCAACTCGTACGTTTTCGTCGTCATATTATCGAGAAAGCGACGATCGTGTGAGACAATCATAACTGCCCCTTCATACGATTGCAGATATTCTTCCAGCCACTGCAATGAATCGAGGTCGAGGTGATTTGTTGGCTCGTCGAGCAGCAATAGTGATGGTTGTATGAGAAGAAGTTTCGCAAGCGCGATACGCATTTGCCAGCCGCCGCTGAACTCATCCGTCTGTCGATCCAAATCCTCGACGGAAAAGCCTAGGCCGAGAAGTACTTTCTCTATCTTCGCTTTCATGCGGAACGCGTCGCTGTCTTCCAGCTTGTGTTGCAGTTCGCCATAGAGTTCCAGCAGTTCCTGAAATTCTTCACTCTGATGGTCAGTCACTTCACCCATCCGGCGATGGACTTCTTCGAGATGTTGTTGCGCTTCCAGCACATCACCGAACGCTGTTTCGGCTTCCTTGTACAACGTGCGCCCTTCGACGTGCATGCCTTCTTGCGGAAGGTAGCCGACCGTGACGTACTTTGCTTTCGCAATTTCGCCTTTGTCGGGGGAGGCTTCGCCGATAAGCATGCGGAGCAACGTGGTCTTGCCCGTTCCGTTCGACCCTACAAGTCCGATCCGATCATGTGTGCCGATACGAAACGACACTCCCTTGAAGAGAATTTTGCTGCCGTATTGGAGTGCTATGTTAACTGCGGAGATCATGGGAGGCAATATACTGAAATCTGGCGAGCGGGAGAAGTATGCCCGCGCTGAATTGACGGGAGGTGTTGAACCGACGATGCGGAAAGACTCTCTCTATCGCAAATAGTACTTCAGCGGATTCGGATCTACGCGGCATTCCTCCGCAATGCGAATGTTGTCGATTTTCTTTTCGTCGCGAAGCCTGTACAGTCTCGGAACCATGAGGTCGCGGACTTCAATCGGTGTCATAGGATTGATGAAGATGCCCGTTCCACCTTCAAAGCCGGCAGGCACAGTCACGCGCCACTTGATCAGCACATGCCACGGCATTTTGTACACAGCATCGATGGGTGTATAGTACCACTCTTCGTTGCAGGAGATTTTGCTGCCCATTGCGGCATGCATTGCGTGCACAAGGTTGCTCATCCCCCGTATTTCATCATCCGTGTGTTCATAGGGTCTGCCCGCCTGCGACTTCGAGTAGATTTCGATGGTCGGATGCCGATGGCCGATACCGGCGTACGCAATCGCGAAATCGTTCTCGGCAAAAACCAGGTTGTGGTGTGCCGCAAAATTTGCCCCGAACTGGTTGTACACGTTCGGATCTTCACGAATCATCTTTGTTTGATTTTCGATGGAGGATCCCCATTCATCGAGCGCGACAAGTTGTTTGTGAAGATGGTCAAACGATGCCCCGCCGGGCCGCAACCAATTCTGGAACACGCTGATATAGCGAACGTAGCGGTTCGCAGCAGCTACATCACGCATTGCTTCTATTGTGAAACGAAAATACTGGAAGTGTTCCTCCAGCGTCATCTCTCCGGAAGAGTACAGGTCGGAGGTATTTACAGCGTTGTCGCGATAATGGCGCTTGGCAATAATCATTTCATGCGAGCCGCCGAAGAACGAATCGGCAAGTGCCAGCCTGTCAGCCATGTGCATCTTCTCCAGCTGTTCATCAGACTTCCCTTCGCGACGCAACTTGTATTCAATGATATCAGAAATGTGTTTCAGCCCGGCGGGATTGGCAAGATACTCTTCCTTCCACCGGGTCTGGGCACCCGTCAGTTTGTAGGCGTAATTCTTGCGCCAATAGTCGAGCGTGACAATCTCAAACATGTTTCCAACACGGCGGAACTCGGCGGTGGTATCGAAATATCTGTCCGGTGCCGCGAGAGGAATACTTCCCCACCGGCCATCAGCATGACGGATAAGGCGGGCTTTTTCGGGGGCTGTTTCGTGATAACGAGACTGGCAGAAGCTGCAATAATCTTCAGGTGAATGAACTTCAAGGGACTGCACATCTTCTGCTTGTTCGTTCGTAATGGGCTTCCCTTTTCGACCGGCAACAGCCCACACCTCGGTGCCTGTAAACGGATTAACCTGCTTCACCGTACCGTCGGGCATTATGGTGTAGTAAACTGTGAGTTCCATGCTTGTCCATAGTTGTTGGAAAACTCTCTTTTCAGAATACAGCAACACCGGAAGGCGGGCAACATTGCAGGCGTGCCTGAGACTCGGCTGTGAAGAGACCCCTACCCACTAATCGATGCAGCAAGAAGCGCGTCGCATTTTATCTGACTGTCGGACTCGGCATAGAAGCGAATAAGCGGTTCTGTTCCTGACGCACGCACCAGCACCCATCCGCCTCCTTCAACGAAGAACTTGAAGCCATCCTTATCCTGACGATCAATGACGTTGTAGCCCGCGATTTTCTTCACGCCTTTCTTGAACCGCCTCATGATCGCCGCTTTGCCCTGTTCCGTTGTATGATGATCAATACGCTTGAATTCATGCTGACCGTATTCGTCCATCAATTCCTGGACAAGATAGCTCAGGCTTTTTTGCCGGACGGCCATCATCTCACACAACAACAAACCGAGAAAAATCCCGTCCCGCTCGGGCAGGTGAACTTTCGTTCCGAGGCCGCCGCTTTCCTCTCCGCCAATTAACACGTCGCCTTCCACCATCAGCCTGCACACGTGTTTGAAACCAATAGGCGTCTCGCGCATCGCCAGTCCGTACTTCTCGCACTGTTTGTCGACCATTTGCGTGACGGAGAAGGTTTTGACAACATCCCCTCGTAATCCTCTCTCTTCTACAAGATATTTGAGAAGAAGAGCAAACACGCGTTGCGAGTCAACAAAATTGCCGTGTTCATCAACCGCGCCAATGCGGTCGGCATCGCCATCGGTCGCAATGCCGATGTGAAATCCCTCGTCCTTCACGCGACGCATGAGTGTACCGAGGTTTTGCGTTATCGGCTCCGGGTTTGTGCCGCCGAACGACGGGTTGTACTCATTGCGCATCTGAACAACATTCGGAAGCACGCCATCCAACACACCCTGGCCTGCGCCGTGCATAACATCGTAGAGAATCCTGATGCCGGAATTCTTGATGAGATCAAAGTTCAACTTCGTCATCAAATCATCAAGGTACTGTTGCTTCATGCTGATGGTGGAGATTGTGCCTTTGTCCAGAAGCTGTTTGAATGATCGCTTTTGCGGTGGGAGTTTTTTCGGCTTCAGAATCTTTGCCAGTTCCTTCTCTACCTTATCAATAGTCTCGGGAAACGCCGGCCCTCCGAATTCGCCCTTGATCTTGAAACCGTTCCATTTGTAGGGATTGTGGCTCGCTGTGATGACGATCCCGGCAGCGGCTTTTTCGGTTTTTGAGAGAAGAGAAATAGCCGGTGTCGATGCGATGCTGTCTGAAAGCTTCACTTTGATACCGGTATTGGCAATCGTAGTCGCAACAACTTCGGCAAATTCCTTTGACATGAACCGCGCATCGTAGCCGATAACAATCCCGTTACGGATTTTCTTGTGTTTCTTGTAGTGTCTTGCAGTCGCAAGAGCGACCTTCTCAAGATTCGCAAACGTGTAGTCGTCGCCGATCACGGCACGCCAGCCGTCGGTGCCGAATTTTATGGGTTGGGGCATGAACTTTCCTAATCTGATTTGAAGTGTTACGAACTTACTTTCTGTTGAACGCCGCCAACGCCGGGTAAATCGCCTGATCGCCCAGTTCTTCTTCTATTCTCAGTAACTGATTGTACTTTGCAATGCGATCCGTACGGCTTGCCGAGCCGGTTTTTATTTGTCCGGCATTCGTCGCAACAGCGATGTCGGCAATGGTCGAGTCTTCCGTTTCGCCGCTGCGGTGACTGATAACAGCTGTGTACCCTGCGCGCTTTGCCATTTCGATCGCGTCAAGAGTCTCCGTCAGCGTTCCAATCTGATTGACTTTAATCAATATGGAGTTGGCAACGCCCATGTCAATTCCTTTGCTCAGGAATTCGGTGTTCGTGACGAAGTTATCGTCGCCGACAAGCTGGATTTTCTTGCCGAGCGCGTCCGTCATCATCTTCCACCCGTCCCAATCGTTCTCCGCCATTCCATCCTCAATCGAGATAATGGGGTACTGCTTCACCCAATTCTCGTAGAATTTCACCATCGCCTCGGGCGAGACTTTCTCTTTCGTGGATTTGTAGAAGAAATACTTCCCGTCGTCCCACATTTCGCTCGAAGCGGGATCAAGAGCAATATAGATGTCTTTACCCGGTTGGTAGCCCGCTTTGGTAATGGCTTCGAGAATCACTTCGATTGCTTCTTCGTTCGACTTCAAACTCGGCGCAAATCCGCCTTCGTCGCCGACGGCCGTGTTGTAGCCCTTCTTGTGGAGAACGCCCTTCAACGCATGAAACACCTCGGCACCCATCCGCAACGCTTCGCTGAAACGTTCGGCTTCGGTCGGCACAATCATGAATTCCTGCAGATCAACATTGTTGTCGGCATGCTTGCCGCCGTTGAGGATATTCATCATCGGAACGGGCAGGACTTTCGCGTTTGTGCCGCCGATATACTTGTAGAGCGGAAGTTTTGCCGATTGCGCAGCCGCTTTCGCGACGGCGAGTGACACACCTAAAATTGCATTCGCTCCGAGTTTCGACTTGTTCTTCGTGCCGTCAAGCCTGATCATTGTTTCGTCGATACCCGTCTGGTCGGCGGCATCGAAACCTGTTAACTCCTCGGCAATGGCGTTGTTCACATGCTCGACTGCATTCAACACGCCTTTGCCGAGATACCGGCTTTTGTCACCGTCGCGTAACTCAACAGCTTCGTGTTCACCTGTTGACGCTCCACTCGGCACAGCCGCGCGGCCGACAATGCCGCTTTCCAGTTCGACATCAACTTCAATCGTCGGATTGCCGCGGGAATCCAGGATCTCACGGGCATGAATATCGGTAATTATTGTACTCATAAATTCTCCTTCGTTCTTCAAGTAATAGCACAGAATCATCAGCGAAAATGCATATCAACTTCGCCAAATCGCCGAACAAAATCAATTCATGTTTGATGGAATGTGATACAACCCTCGCCGGAAAGGGAAGTCTATGCATCCGGTTTGCGGCGCCGCATAGCGTTTTCCACGTGCCGGAAAACGTCCTGCACATCGAGTAACTTCATGCATTCCATGTAGTCACCCCCCTCTCTGTTACAGAAGTCGAGATGACAGGGATGGCACGCGACATCCCGGCGCAACGCTGCATGCCCTTCTTCTGATGAATAGGGAAACCAGATATTTTCTTCGCCCGGTCCGAAGATACCGACGGTCGGGACACCGAGCGCCGCGCCAATGTGCATTGTACCGTTGTCGTTCGCAACGTATACCGCACAATGCGAGATAATGGCAGCAAGTTGCCGCAACGGCAAAGCACGCAGAACTTTGATGGTTGCAAACGAATGCCGGACGACCTGCCGGACGGCCTCGTCATCATTCGGGCCGGCGGTGATGATGATCTGCGCGCCGAGTTTTGCGGCAATCTGATCGGCAAGTTCGGCGAACCGTTCCGGCAGCCAGCGCTTCGCCGGCCACGTTGCTCCCGGATGTATTCCGACGATGGGCTTTGCGGGATCAAGCGGATTGTTTTCGTAATCCAGCCATTGAAGATAGATTTTCGCTTCCCGCTTTTCGTCTTCTGTCAAGAATATCTCTGTACGGTTCGATGCGGGTTGAACCCCGACGGCTCGAATGAACTGATTGTGAAATTCGATTGCCGTCTTCGGATTTCCATCATCACGGACTTGAATCGTATAGAGACTTCCGCGTCCCTTTCGTTCCGCCCCTACTCTGACTCTCGCGCCCGTCGCGCGGGTCAGCAACGCGCTGCGGGGATTATTGAACAGGTCGATCGCAAGGTCAAACTTCCGTCGCCGCAGCAGCCACGCAACCCGCGGCTGCTCGATGAGTGTCGGTTTTGAAAAATCGAACGGAATAAGTTCGTTGAGATGAGGATTGTGTTCCAGTAATGAAACGGCTTTCTTCTCCCCCATATAGGCAATGTATGCACCGGGGAACGCGTTTCGGAGCGAGCGAATAACCGGCGTCGTCAACACGATGTCGCCGATGAATTTCATGCGTGAGAGAAGAATGCGGGAAAACGGACGAGGGGCGTTCATTGGTGTTGTGTAAAGAATTTCTTCGCCCAATCAATCCGTTCAAGCCAATCATGAATCTCGTTTCTTGCGGCTTCTCCTGCTACGAAGTTCAGCGATCTCCAGAATACAGCCTTCGCTTCTTCAAACCTCTTCAGGCGGAAGAGTGAGTAGCCGAGCATGCGTAATCGCGAGCATTCGAGGACTGAATCAACAGACTCGAGGGCAAACGAATGAAGAATTGTTTGTGCTTCGTCGAATCGATGCAAACGGACCAATGGCTTTGCCAGCATGTAGTGCGGTAGCCAGGAACCCGGGGATTGTTGAACTGCTAAACTCAATTTCCCGGCACGAATCGTATCATTCTCGTCGGAAAGAAAATACAGCCGCCATCGTTCTTCCTCCTCGCTGCTTGCATGTTGCCGCAAGCGAACAGCTTCTGTAAGGCCCGCCGACAAATCCGCCCGCTCCAGCCTCCGGTACAATTGCAGCGCTCGGAGCGTATCACCCTTTCTCCACAACCCGTCTCCTATCGTCAGGAAGAGCGGGAGATACTGGGCGGGCTTTTCGTTCTTCAGAATGATGGTATCAAGAGCGGAAGAAAGAACGTCATAGTTGCCGAGGCGCAGGGAACTGGAAAGCAACCCGCTCAGCGATTCATAACTCAAGGTCTCCTTGAATGAAGCATCGTACAGTGCATAAGCCTCGTCATACTTCTTCCCGGAGAATTTCTTGCGCGCAAGCGCATTCCGGGCTGCAATAACACGCGCACAGACTTTCTGAAATATCGGCGGGCGACGGAAGAGAACATCAACGACATCACGATCCTGATCGGTAACCGGAATGCCCTCGAGGAATGTGCGCCACTCTGCGACAAGGGAGTCGAGTCCCTTGCCGTACATTCTTTCGTATTCGTTCGATCGGTACAACAGCATCATGTTGCGTATGCCGTACGTGTCAATCAAGTAGCGGCAGAATGATCCTGCCAGCACATAGCTGATAGACGACGACTGCGCTGCAAATCCTGTCAGCGACATGATCGAGCTGATGTCCGGCCCGACGCCGAATCTGCGCATTGCGGCTGCATACTCATGCGGCGTGCGGCTTCCCCATTCCCATTCAATCGCCATTGCCAGGCCTTCGACCAATCCCGTACTAAGACTTGCCTTGATAATCGGCAGACCGAATGGTGCGGCAACAACATGCACAAGTTCGTGCTTCAGTGTTGCATCGAGCGACTGTTTCGTGAGGTGAATCTGCTGACTCCACGGCTTCGCGATGTTCGTGTTGCCTGCTCCCATCAATCGCTGCTTCACTTCTGAGGAAGGATAAATGAATGATTCTATCTTTCCCTTGTATGACAAATTGAACTCATCCGTAATCTGCTTCAGACGAAACTCATGTTCGGCGGCTATCCAGCGAATCTCTGACTTGTCGTACGATTGCTTCGCATAGTAAATACGAAAATGCTGTGTCTCTATCGCCTCACCTAACGATCGGCGGATGAAGTTGCTTGACGAATCAAAACCAAGCTCTCCCCGAAACCACCACGTGACAATTACCAGCGTCGCCAAAGCCGCTGTGACAAACACGGATCGTCCCTGCATCATTGCGCCGAGGAGTGACAGACCCTTTTCCCAGCTTGCATCGTCCGGATGTGTACTCCGAAGAATCAGCAAGGCCATCCACACCAACGCGCCGGCAAGAAGCAGCGTCAGAATTCTGAACATTACCAACGATGAGCTGATGCCAAGCACTTCATCGTACGTCAGGCCGGGAAAGTAGCCGTAAAAGAAATTGTACGAAAAGATCGCCGGTGTGAAGTAGCCGACGGCAAGTACTTCAGCAAACATTGCCAGCACAAACAGTACGAACAGTGTCCGGGGCCAATGATAATGCGCCGCACAGAAGAATCCAAAGGCGCTCGAAAAGAGCACGCTCACCACAGGTATCAGAACAAAGAAGCCGAACCCTTCGATCAGCGAGCAATTCTTCACGAACAACGCGTTCGTAAGCATGACAATAAGAGGGATGATGAGAAGAGAGAGGTTGAAAACGAGGGCCTGCTTGAAAGAGTTGAAGGCAAGAGCAGCGGATGAAGATTGCGGATTGACGGCTGATTCTGAAAGCGATCCCTTTACAGCCCGGATTGTCAGGAAGCCTGAAATGAACGACGCCAGCAACGCTATGACCGCGGAGAATTCGTAGCCGAGATAATTGAGGAGGGGAAGATGCGTGCAGACGAGCGACACTACGAGGTATATTGCTGCGGGAATTGCCGTGTTGCGGTTGCTCAAGATTTCACGTATCACCGTTAGCGGCTCTTGATGTTAGTATTCCTTGCCGGAGATCCGTTCAATATCAGCCCCGATTGCCCGCAGCTTCTTTTCAATCGCTTCGTAGCCGCGGTCGAGATGATACACCCGCAGAACTTCCGTTTCACCCTCAGCAACAAGTCCTGCGAGAATCAGCGATGCGGATGCACGAAGGTCGGTGGACATGACGGTTGCGCCGGTCAGCTTCTTCACGCCGCGGATGATGGCCGCGTTCTTTTTAAGTTCGATATCGGCACCAAGCCGTTCGAGCTCCGGCACATGCTTGAAGCGATCGGTGTAGATGGTGTCTGTTACAATGGAGGTTCCGTTTGCAACGGACATCAACGCAATCCACTGCGCCTGCATGTCCGTCGGGAAGCCGGGATAGATAACGGCAGTGGCATCAACCGGCTTCAACTGATCGGGCGCACGCAACTCGAACGCCGAACCCAAAACCCCGGTGGTACATCCTGCGTCTTCCAACTTTTCGCCGACTGCCGAGAAATGCTCCGGATTGACGTGTTCCAGCGTTACGGTGCCTCCCGTTATTGCTGCAGCAACGAGAAAGGTTCCTGCTTCTATTCTATCAGGAATAGTCTCGAAATCCGCCGGGTGGAGTTCAACAACGCCCTCGATCTCCAACCGGTTTGTGCCGATGCCGTCGATCTTGGCTCCCATCCTCACAAGAAATTCAGCAAGCGCCGTTATTTCAGGTTCTATGGCAGCATTGATAATTACTGTTGTTCCTTTGGCCAGCACTGCCGCCATGAGGAGGTTGCCGGTTGCTCCGACGCTTGAAATATCGAAATGGATTTTTGCGCCCGTCAGTTGCTTTGCTTTTGCAACAATGTAGCCCCGCTCTAACTTGATTTCCGCTCCGAGCTTCTTCATCCCCTCGACATGCAAATTCACCGGACGCGGCCCCCAGGCACAACCGCCGGGGAGCGAGACTTTCGCTTTTCCGTACCGTGCAATGAGAGGGCCCAGAACGTAAATGGATGCGCGCATTTTCTTGACGTGCGCATACGGGGCTTCGTGCTTGTTGACTCCGCGTGTGTCGAGCGTGAGAACATCGTCATTCAAATCTATCTTCATTCCCATCGACTTCAGCAGGCTCGACATCGTGGCGACATCCCGCAGATTCGGAGTATTGCTGAGATGGAACGTTCCGCCGGCGAGCAGCGTTGCCGGCATCAGCGCAAGTGATGCGTTCTTTGCCCCGCCAATGCGAACCCTGCCGCTGAGTTTCTTGCCGCCGCGTATGATGAATTTGTCCAAGGAGAGAGAGCCCGATTTGTGTTGAATCTGATATTGTGCGGTGTGCCGAAACCGCGGAACCAATTTCACCAAAAATGCAGGGAAAATCAATCACGTCACACCACTCTCCATCGTTGAGAAATCCAACACCCGTTGCCTGGTTTCTCATTTCTGCAACTGCGACGACGCCACTTTCCTATGTTTGAGAAAATAGACCGGATTCATCCGGCCAGCCTCGATTCAATCTTGAAATAAATCTGTCAATTTGCCTAATCCGAAAACATGACCATTTTTGTCATGTTCGGCACGCAGGTTGAACCTGTGATTGCAACTTTCAACAACTTGGGAATCCTGATGCAGCTGACAATGAGCGGCGAGTATGCAGTGCGGACGATGATACACCTGTCAGCATTGCCGTTTGGAGCCATCGTGCAAATCGCTGAAGTCTCGAGAGAGTGGAACATTCCGGAGAACTTTCTGCGCAAAATCTCGGTTCAATTGGCCCACGCAGATCTCATTGTTTCGCAGCGCGGACTGAACGGCGGAATCCGGTTGGGACAACCCGCCGAGAGAATCACGGTTCTTGACGTAATCGAAGCTGTTGAAGGGAACATCTTTCTGAACAAATGTCTTGTGTGCGACGGCGTTTGCCCGCGTGACGAGTGGTGCCAGGTACATACACTCTGGGCCGAAGCACAAATCAAATTGAAAGAAATCCTCACGAGCAGGACTCTTGCTCAACTTGCGGCGGAAAGCTTCAACCGAAAAGCCGAACTCAACGAAGCAAGGCAACAGACTTCCGCCGCGTAACTCGCTCTCAATAAACAATTTTCCATGTCTGCAACTCAGACGTTCCGGGTGGAAATACCCGACATCGAATACTGGCAACGACAAATAAAATGTCAATGGGGCTGTCCCGTTCGTACCGACTCCCGTGGCTACGTGATAGCCATCGCCGAAGGACGCTATTTTGACGCGTACAAGATTGCTCGTGCACCAAATCCCTTTGCCTCTATTTGCGGCCGCGTCTGCGGCGCGCCGTGCGAAGTGGAATGCCGCCGCGGCAGTATTGACGAATCCATAACCATCCGCGCATTGAAGCGCTTTGTCACGGAACAGCACGGTGTCGAAGCCGGAGATCCTGCGAAAACCATCGAGTTTTCCAACGCACGACGCGACGACAGCAACCCGAAAGCAGGAACAAAAATCGCCGTCATCGGAGGCGGCGTTGCAGGATTGACGGCTGCTCACGACTTGTCTCTCCTCGGCTACAACGTCACGGTGTTCGAGGCCGGACCCGTTGCCGGTGGCATGCTGATGACCGGCGTACCGACATACCGTCTGCCGCGTGAACTTGTACAGATGGAAATTCAAGCGATTCTCAGTCTTGGTGTGGAACTGAAAACGAATACGCGCGTCGGCAAAGAGGTCACCATCCCGCAGCTTCGCTCGCAAGGGTTTGAGGCGATTCTGATTGCCGCAGGGCTTCAGCGCGGACGCAATCTTCCCATCAAAGGCGTTGAGCTGGAAGGCGTTGTTCACGGCATTGATTTTCTCAAGCAAGTAAATATGGGCGAAGAAGTGAAGTTGGGCGAACGCGTCGTTGTTATCGGCGGCGGGAATGTGGCATTCGATGTTGCCCGTTCAGCGGTTCGCGTCGGAGGCAAGTTCCGGACTGAGGCGCAGGACTTCTACGAAGCTGCTGATTCATCGCGTATGGCGCTGCGTTCCGGCGCAAAGGAAGTTCACCTCGTGTGTCTCGAATCCCGCGACGAGATGCCTGCGGACGAAATCGAAATTCATGAGGGAGTTGAAGAAGGCGTATCGTTGCATCCCTCCCGCGGTCCGCTTGAGATAATTGGAGTGAATGGAAAAGCTACCGGACTCGCAACACGCAAAGTGAAATCTGTTTTCGATGAGAACGGAAGATTCAGCCCGACATTCTATGACGAGCCGGGAGAAATCATTCCCGCCGACACCATCATGCTCTCCATCGGACAGACGATTGATGATGCGTTTGTGAAAGATGTCCCCGACCTCGCTCTGGAACGCGGCATCATCAAAATCGATCCGACAACAAAACGAACGAATGTCCCCGACATTTTCGCCTGCGGCGATGTTGCCGAGGGGGCGAAACTGTTCATCAACGCGGTTGCTTCCGGCCAACGTGCCGCTATTTCCATTGATGAATATCTCAGAAAGAAGGAAGTTGAAGAGAAGCGTTTCGGCTATTTCGAGCTGCCTGTTCTTCAACACAGAATGCACGAGGGATATCTGCAACTCGACCGGATCAATCCGCCGGCACTCGACCCGACAACTCGTGCGACAACACAAGAGCTCGTCGAGCTGAATTTTGAGGAAGGCGTTGCACAAGAGCAGGGGGCCCGTTGCCTCAAGTGTCACATCAACACCATCTTCAACGGCGATGTGTGCATTCTCTGCAACGGATGTGTTGACGTGTGCCCGACGTATTGTCTTGCGCTTGTTCCGCTTACGCAAATTGAGCTGGTGCCGCAACTCGAAGACGCTCTCGTTCAACGCTACGGCGTGAATGTCCGGAACATGTTGGAGAAGGAAGGGCATGCGGCCGTGAAGCAACTCGGCTCGGCTATGCTGAAGGATGAAGAACTCTGCATCCGCTGCGGGTACTGTGCAAAACGCTGCCCGACCGGCGCCGTAACAATGGAGCATTTTGCCTATCAACAAGCGTTCACCGTTGTGTAATTGAGAGGGATGTTATGCTTGCATCAATTTATCTGCTTGTTTTTCTCAGTGTGGTGCTGGGAATACTCTTTGCGCTCGGATTCGTCTATGCAGCAAAGACGAATCAGTTCAAGGATATTGAAGAACCGAAGTATCAAATGCTGCGTGAGCCGGATTAGCCTCGCACAAGAAACCGCTAAATGCGGTTTAAGCTGCTTGTGTTTTGCCAATCCCACGACAAAAGCCGTGGGCTGAGGGCGAGCAATCCAGACAACCCACAACTCCGGTTGTGGGTTGGAAATGCAAAAACCATAGGAAAATCGTTTTAACGATTTCGAGTTTGAAGCCAGAGATGCAACGTAACAAAGGAGTACGAAGTTGAAAAAGAAAAATGTTCGCATGCAGCAGCCGGAAATTGACCGCCGCACATTTCTGAGCACGCTCGGATGGTTCGGCGTGGCGATCTCAGGCGCGTTGGCTGCAATGGGAAATCTGCTGTATCTCAAACCTGCTGTTGATTACGGCCCTCCTTCACGTATCCGCGTCGGCAAGCCGGAAGATTACAAGGAAGGCATTAAGGAAGTGCTGGAGAACGATCGTGTTGCCGTCCTGCGCGATCGCCAGGGGTTTGCGGCAATCTCCGTCAAGTGCACGCATCTCGGCTGCACTGTGTCGGTATCGGAAGGCGGCTTTTCGTGCCCCTGCCACGGCAGTCAGTTCGATAACGACGGTTACGTGACAGGCGGTCCGGCCCCCGCTCCGCTTGAATGGTATCAAGTCTCGCTTGCACCGAACGGCGAACTCGAAGTGGATAAGTCGGTAAAGGTGGAGGCGGGTTCATACTTGAAGGTGTAGCTGGTCATTAGTCATTAGTTATTGGTCTCCAAATGAAATTTCTCAACAACATCTATCGCTCGATCTTTCGTTACGGGCGAATGCCGGAAGATGGGGAAGGCGCGTCGTATGCCGTCTTCAACAATCTCTTTCTGCACATTCATCCGGTAAAAGTCTCGAAACACTCGCTCAAGTTCTCCTACACGTGGGGACTCGGCGTTATCGCAACATGCCTGTTCCTGATTCTCACTTTCACAGGCGTGTGGCTGATGTTCTACTACTTCCCTTCGGCCACCGAAGCATACGGCAGAATGCTCGATCTGCGTTCGTCGGTGGACTTCGGTTTTGTATTGCGCAACGTGCATAAATGGGCGGCGGAAGCGATGGTGTTCTTCGTCGTGCTGCACATGGCCCGCGTATTCTTCACCGGCGCCTACAAACCGCCGCGGGAGTTCAATTGGGTTATCGGCATCATTCTTCTGCTGCTGACACTCGGACTTTCGTTCACGGGGTATTTGTTGCCGTGGGATCAGCTTGCATTCTGGGCAATTACCGTCGGAACGGCAATCGCCGGTTACGCTCCCGTGCTCGGTGAGCCTATCCGGCAATTCCTTCTCGGCTCGGACAACGTCGGTCAGGAGGCATTGGTCAGATTCTATGTGTTGCATGTTGTCATTCTTCCGGGGTTGCTTTCGATTTTTCTCGCCATTCATTTCTGGAGAATCAGAAAGGATGGCGGACTCTCGCATCCGAACGACAACGACCCTCCGACAAACCCGCAAGCAACCACTGAAACACTGAGACACTGAGATGTACGATCAAGTTGCCGAACAAGAACTCATTCAAACAACTTCTGTGAAACGTTCGAGTCTTAGTGCCTTCGTGACAAATCCTTCCCTTCAAAGCATGAAGTCTTTTTATAGGAGAAAAGATGAAAGAAGTTGACACCACCCATGTCTACCCGAAAGACGCAAACAAGACGTACGGTTTGATGGAGTTGGTGAAGGGAACAAAGCCGACTGTCGCTCAACCGCCGGATGATATGGTATACTCCTGGCCTCATCTGCTTGTGCGCGAGCTTGTCATCTTCATCACAGTTGCAGCCTGCTTGCTGATAGCGGCGTTTCTCGTTAACGCGCCGCTGGAGGAAGTTGCCAACCCGAATCATCCGCCGAATCCCGCGAAAGCGCCCTGGTATTTTCTCGGACTGCAAGAACTCGTGAGCTACTCCGCGTTTGTCGGCGGCGTGTTAATTCCGACGCTGATTGTGATCGGGTTGATGCTTGTGCCTTATATCGACAGAAAGAAAATCGGCATTGGCGTCTGGTTCGCGAAAGAACGCTGGCTCGCCAACGGACTGTTTCTCACGTTTCTCATCATCATGCTGATCCTCATCATTATCGGCATGTATTTCAGAGGGCCGAACTGGGGATTTGTTATGCCGTGGGAAGCGACGGGCGGACACTAACTTGACCATGTGATTATTTCGGAGTTACGATGCACATCAGCATACGAATGAAAATAGCCCTTATTGTCGGCGCGGTGTTTCTGCTGCTCGGCAACGGCTTTATCATGCTGAAGAATTATCAGACTGAATGGCGGGACTATCAACGCCAATATCTGGAGATGGCAATCGAGAAGACGACGGATCCCTCTACAAAGCAAGTGCTGGCCGACCGCTCACCGCGTATCGAGCAAATTGTCACGAAAGATTTCGGAAAAGAACGCGTCGAGCGTTGCATTACCTGTCACGCCGGTATTGATGATGAACGATTCGCGGATGCCCCGCAACCGTTTCGCACGCATCCGAAGATTCCGGGCGATCATCCGTACCGCACCTTCGGGTGCACCACCTGTCATGACGGCAACGGGCGCGGCCTGGAAACGGTTGACGCACACGGCGAAGGAAAGTTCTGGATGGAGCCGCTCTTGCGCGGCGACTACATCGAAAGCGGATGCGCGAAGTGTCACGGTTACAATCTGGCCGAAACGCCCAAGCTGAGGCACGGAGCCGAGTTGTTCTTTACGAAGGCGTGCTACGGTTGCCACAAAGTTGAAGGAATGTCGGACGGCAAGTTGGGTGTTGAGTTGACCCGCGTCGGTGCAAAGTGGCCGCTTGCCTATCTCGAAGAATCCATCGCTGACCCGAGGGCGAACAACTTCGAATCCATGATGCCGAAGATGGAGGTGAACGACGAAGAACTGCGCTCACTCGTCATCTTCTTGAAAAGTCTGACAGGAGAGAATCTCATCAAGGGTCCCGTTGAACGATATTATGCATTAAAGGAATGGAAGGCCTCACAACCCGCCGAGGTTCCGGTAACGGTTGAGTCGGGCAAACAGGTGTTCGCGGCAAAGCATTGCAACGCGTGCCACACTATCAACGGCGTCGGAGCAAAGATAGCCCCGGACTTGAGTGTATACGGTTTGCAGCGAACGAAAGAATGGATGATCCAGCATCATGTCAATCCCCGCTCGCTTGTTGGCGGCTCGGTGATGCCGGACTTCAAATACTCGAAGACGGAACTCGAAGCTCTCGCGCTGTACCTCGAGTCACTTAAAAAGTTGGACGTAGATAATGCGGTGGTGTACGCAGCAAAGACGGATACTACCCGCAGCGAGATGAAGTAGACGCACGACTCCGACGGGTCCGGCGAGAAAAAACATGCTCCAGCCTGTTGATGAGCAGGCCAAGATACCAAAGCAGGATATGACGGAGTCATGTCCCAACAGTACCAATGATTGAATACTCTCTCATATTACTCACCGGCTTGTTGACCAGCCTGCACTGCATCGGAATGTGCGGAGCAATCGTGCTGGCATACTCGACGACAGCCGGAACAAGTACCGGGGCCGTTTCCGTCTTTCGTTTTGTGCCGCACTTGGCATACAACGGCGGCAGAATTCTCGCGTACGCCTTTCTTGGCGGAGTTGTCGGATTGTTAGGAATGACTCTTTCCGGTTATGAAAGAATGGGAGAAGTTATTTCCATTGTCGGTGGAGCAATTATGATTGCGGGGGGATTGGCAATGCTCGGCCTTCTGCCTCTTCCCGCAACGCTTTCGCTGAGCAGCGGCGGTATCAACAAGTTGCACGGCAGACTGATTCGCGGAACGTCGTTCGCTTCAAAATTCTCGCTCGGGTTTCTTACTCCCCTTCTGCCCTGCGGCATTTTGTATGCGATGCTTGCAAAGGCGGCAGCCTCCGGCAGCGCACTCAATGGCGCGGTGACAATGGGCTTGTTTGGAATCGGTATGGCTCCCTCACTCATGCTGTTGGGCGGGTTTACATCATTCTTCTCCGCCAAAGTGAGAAAGCGGGCGGAGATGATTGCCGCGTTTACCATCATCTTGATGGGCGTGACGCTTGTACTGCGCGGCTTGCACGTACCTTTCGTCAGCTTCATTCCGATGGGTGGCGAACCTGCAGGCGGACATCATTCGTGTTGCGAGTAGCAAAGGCAATGACAAGATCACACACAAAGTCTCAAAAGACACCAGGAATCACGGAGTTTCTGCGGAGACTTTGTGAACCCTTCGTGTCTTCGTGTTGCAAAAAACAAAGGAATCACGCATGACACTCTTGAGAAAAAGCAGTTGGCTTGTTGTTCCGATGTTCATCATCGGAATGGTATTTCTTCTCATCATCTCACAACTCCAGCTCTTCGGCAATGACGGAATGGTGGCACCGCCCTCGACGCCCGAATCGGTAGCAGCAGGAAAAGACGTTTTCTTCGAGTATTGCTCCGGATGTCACGGACGCCGCGCCGACGGCCGCGGCCCGCAATCACTCAATCTTGTGCCTCGCCCGCAGAATCTCCGCAATGCCCAGTTTGTAAAATACCTGACGGATGAGAGACTCTACACATCCATCAGCGGAGGCGTTCGCGGAACTGCAATGCAGGCATTCGAATTCACTCTCTCCCCTGAAAGGCGTTGGCAAGTCATCCACTATATCCGGTCGCTGACAGTTGACGACAATATCACCATTGCCAATGCTCTTGACTATCAGCCGGTAGCAGCAGATGCAAAGAATCCCGTTGAACCGACTCCGGCTTCAACCGCAACCGGAAAGAAACTCTACCTGAACTACTGTTCAAACTGCCACGGAACAACGGCTGATGGTCACGGGATTATTGCCCCGAACCTTACTCCCGGTCCCCGCAACCTTGTTGTCGTAACATCGTGGGGCGAGAAACCATTCATTGACTATATGCCCGACAGCAGATTGTATGAATCCATTACGAACGGCGTTCCCGGCACTTCGATGAGTCCGTGGATCAAGGCGATGACGGATGAAGAACGATGGAGCATCATTACGTATTTGCGTGACCGCGCACGGCAAGAGCGGGAGAAAGGGGATTCCCAATACTAAGCTCGAAGACGTTGCCCGAAGAACGGAACACATCGTATGAAGGCAATTGGTTTACAGTGGAGGGGATGATTTCACCATCCTTCTTCTGAACAGTTCGACGATTTGTCACGCAAGAATTCATCACCCACAACAAAGGAGTACCACAACAATGGAACCACATGAAGACAAGAGCGCGAGATGGTTCATCTATACCTCCATCGCGTTCTTCCTGATTACGATCACCATCGGATTGATCATGGCGATCAAGTTTATTGCGCCGGAGTTTCTCGGCGGTATCCCCGCGCTCGGCTTCGGACGCATCCGTGCAATCCACACGAACGGCGTGCTGTTCGGCTGGCTGCTTGCGGCCGACATGGGGCTCTGTTACTACATTGTGCCGAGACTGGCTGGCGTAAAGCTGTTCAGCGAGAAGCTCGGTATGTGGACACTCTATCTCTGGATTGTCATCCTTCTCGGTGCTGTTGTCACGCTTGGCATGGGTGATACGCAAGGCAAGGAGTATCTTGAACTCAACTCCTTCCTCGACATCCTCGTCACGATTGCGTGGGTGATGTTCGGCATCAACATCTTCGGGACGATTGCGAAACGCAAATACGAAAACATGTACGCGAGTCTTTGGTACATCATGGGAACAATTTTATGGACTGCTGTTCTGTGGATTGTCGCAAATCTTCCCGTCTACTCCGGCGTGAATGATGCCAATGTGAACTGGTGGTTCGGGCACAATGCCGTCGGATTGATCTTCACTCCGGTCGGGCTCGCCATTGCGTACTACTTCATCCCGAAATCGACCGGCAACCCGTTGTACAGTCATAAGTTATCGCTTATCGGATTCTGGACAATTGCGTTCCTCTACATCTGGACCGGCGCGCATCACATCATCTTCGGCCCCATCCCGACGTGGCTGCAGACGATCGCCATCCTCTTCAGCATCTCGTTGTTGATTCCGGTTTGGACTGCGGTGACGAACTTCTACGGAACACTACGCGGCAAGTGGGCGCAAGGTAATTATGTCGTGAAGTTCTTCATTGCAGGAACGACGTTTTATCTTCTCACATGCTTCCAGGGCCCGATGCACTCGCTGCGAACGGTGAATCAGATCGTGAGCAAAACGGATTGGATTGTCGGGCACGCACACATGGCGGTGTTCGGTGCCTTCACATTCTTCGCTCTTGGCGGCATCTACTACGCACTGCCGAAAATCTTGAAACGCTCTCTCTATTCGGAGAAGATGGCAGAGTGGCACTTCTGGCTCTCGTTCGTCGGCTTCCTCGGCTTTGCGATCAGCTTGTGGATTGGCGGATTCGTCCAGGGCTTGCAATGGATGGATTACACAATCTCGTTCCTCGACACGGTGAAAGCGATGTTCCCCTATTATATGGTGAGGATGTTCTCCGCTATCCTGATGGTGGCCGCGCAGGTGATGTTCGCGTTCAACATCTGGCGGACAGTACGCGGAGGCGAGAATCCCCAACTGAAACCCGCATTAGCGTAAGGAGAAACGACAATGAAACTTGAAGCAAAAGCAGTTCTGCTCGTCGTAGTAGTTGCAGTGTTCATGTTCTTCGGCTCATACGTTACCATGGTTGTGCCGCTGACCGATGAGACATTGTACATCCCGACAGCGGATGCGAAAGACTATTCCGCGTTGGAAATGCGCGGCAGGGAAATCTATCAAGCCGAAGGCTGCGTGTACTGTCACACGCAACAAGTCCGCAACCTGCTGGAAGAAACGCAACGCTACGGAATGGGTGAAGAAGAAACCTTCAAGCGCTTCGGCATACGCGCGTTGATTCAAGCCCCGCCGTCACAACCCGGCGAGTTTGTCTACGACAAGCCGCATTTCCTCGGTACACGGCGCGCAGGCCCGGACCTTGCACGCGTTGGCGGCAAATATGACAACACGTGGCATCTGAATCATTTCCGCGATCCGCGCAGCACGTCACCCGGGTCTCTCATGCCCGCATACACCTGGCTGTTCGACAAAGCCGGTCAACCGACACAAGAGGCAATCGCCCTTGTTGCCTATATGCAGAAACTTGGCACGGGCATCAAGTGGCGCGAGGAAGGAGTCGAGCAGGTGAAGAAACTGCAGGCTCACACCGCCGAAACTGCGAATGAAACCGTTGCTGAAAGGAGGAATGATCAATGAGTACAACAGATATGTACAACGACGACGGTGAGATCAAACAAAACCATGAAACCGGACCTGGCTGGTTCTTGAGAATTGCCTACATCGTCATCGCGCTATCGTGCATCTACTACGGATTCACGTACTGGAACTGGCAGTCGAACTACCAGGAGCAGCAGACGCAGATTCAGGCAACGTTGGAGGGGAGATAGTTCCCTTCAGTTCGCGAAGTTCATGGAGTTGACAGTTTGCAGAGTCGGGTAACCACCATCTGACAATCAGGGTTTGCCCAACTCTACGAACTCTATAAACTCTATTGACTCTGCAAACTCAAGCGATTGACCATGACAACCTACAGATCCCAACGGCGGCTCGTCCAAACCATCAGCACCCTTCTGATCGTCGTGCTGCCGTTCTTCAACATCATGCGGCTCGACGTACCGACGCTGCGATTCTATTTCTTCAACAGCGTGTTGTGGGTGGATGAATTCTATCTCCTCTTCCTCGTCATCATGCTTGTTCTGTGGGTTATCGTCATCTTCTCGATGCTTTACGGACGTGTCTGGTGCGGATGGACGTGTCCGCAAACCGTGCTGAACGAGTTGTATGCTTGGTTCGAAAAAAGAGCGAAAAGGTGGTTGCGCGTTCCAAAAACAGGAGCCAAACTGTGGCGTCGCGTAGCGGCATTCTCGCTTGTTACACTCGCGACGGCTGTCATTTCTCTCGTCATCGGTTTCAATCTTGTTGCATACTTTGTCGATCCGTACCGGATGTTGCGCGAGGCCGCTGCATTTTCACTCGGCCCGATCACAACGGGCATCATCATCAGCATCGGCCTCTTCATGTTTGTTGATGTCATGTTCTGGCGGGCGAAATTCTGCACGAAAGCGTGTCCGTACGGCATGTTGCAGGCTGTCTTCACGGATTCGAAAACCCAGATCGTCAGGTACCACACCGAGCGCAACGATGAGTGCATCGAATGCAAAGCCTGCGTGCGCGATTGCATGATGGGAATTGACATCCGTACCTCTCCCTATCAAACGGAATGCATTCATTGCGGCGATTGCGTTGATTCGTGCACGACGATTCTCTCGCGACTCAAGAAGCCATTGCCAAGCCTCATTTCATTTTCGTGGGGAGAAAAGGAGATGCAGAAGGTTACCTGGTATCAGAAACTCGGATTGGTCGATGCAAAGCGATGGGCAATTCTCGGCTTGACCGCTGTGTATGCTATTGTGCTTGTGGTAGTGATTCAACTCCGCCAGCCGCTTTCACTTACCGCGTCGGGCGACCGCGCCACGCTGTACCACATTGCCGATGACGGACGGATCTACAATGAGTATACGCTGAAGATCTCGAACCGCAGCATGGAGGACGGCTGGTTTACCATTGCGTGCGCGGGCGGGGAAACCCCGGAAGGTGGTTGCAGTATTTCGGTTGAGCAGAACCCGATCTTCTTGCATTCACGCGAGGTGAAAGCATTGAAGATTGCCATTTACACAAAGGGAGATCATTTCCGGCCCGGCCCGAACCGGGTTGAGCTTATAGCATTCAACAGAGACAATGCCGCTGTTCGGACGACAACCGAGGCGGTGTTCTTCATGCCCGAGCAAGCGATCAGTGACGCACAACTTGATACACAAAAGGAGCCGTTATGATGAAAAGAGCCATTTACGGAACGCTTGCTTTGTTCTTTGCCATTCTCATTCTCACAATCGTCATCGCGCAGCGCACGCCCATTCACGAAGTGAAGTACGAGAACGGAAAAGTAGTAACGAAGACGAGATGACCTCTGCAACATATAGAGGCATGCGGCAAGCATGTCCTGAACAGGTGGGAATTTTCCTCGATGCAACACTGCGGAGCCGTGTCCCAACCGCCTTGAATCGGTGACGTCAATGAATCAAACAACATTGACTAACCAAACGCCGTCATCGGTTGCTCACTTGTCCTCCTGCAATCTCTGCGGCCTGAAACTCCCCAAACGTTCCTACACAGCCGAAGCAAACGGACAAACATTTCATCTTTGCTGCACAGGATGTCGCCAAGTGTTCATTCTTCTCAACGAAAGCGGATTGCTTCAAGGCGACTACAAGGGTTCCGAACTCTACCAAACAAGCCTGAAGTTGGGCATCATCGGCAAACCCGAAGACGACACACGGTCGAGCGAACCGTCTCCTGAAGAACTCAACGAGTGCAAGGAACTCGTCTTGCGTGTTGATGGCATGTGGTGTTCGTCGTGTTCGTGGTTGATTGAAAAAGTAGTTGGGGGGGAGAACGGTGTTGTGCATTCGCGAATCCTCTATGCGTCGGACACGGCCAAGATCTTCTACAAACCCGAAATCATTTCTCCTGAACACATTGTCAAGCGTATTGAGCGGCTCGGATATTCAACAAACTCGAGAGATGCAAGTATCGCCGAAAGCCGGCCTGAGAGAAAGTCGCTGCTCATCAGAATGGGCGTTGCCCTTTTTCTAGTGATGAACCTGATGTATTTCAGCTACACGTTGTACGTCGGCTACTTCCAGGAACTCCCTCCCCAAATTCTCTCCTTGATCCCGGCAATTCTCTTCGGGCTGGCAAGTCCGGCTGTGTTCTGGTGTGCAATCCCGATTCATCGCAAAGCATGGCAGAGTTTGCGCGGCATGGCCCCGACGATGGAGCTTCTCTTTTCCATCGGCATCTTCTCGGCATTCTTCTACAGTACGTATGAATTGTTTTCGGGGGGAGAGCATTTCTACTTCGATACAGCCGGAAGTCTCGTTGCCTTGTTGCTTGTCGGCAAGTTCATCGAGCTCTCCGCGAAGCACAAAACATCCGAGAGCATCAACCGCTTGTATCAGATGCTGCCGAAGAAGGTTCGCATCAAAGCGCCCGAAGGCGAACGGCTGGTTGCTGTTGACAAATTGAGTGTCGGTGACCGCTTCATCGTGAAGTCGGGGGAGAAGATTCCCGCTGATGGCGTTGTTGTCGAGGGCAACGCCATTGTTGATGAGTCGCTGCTGACGGGGGAATCGAAATCGATCGAGAAGAGAGTCGGCTCTGCGGTTGTCGCATCTTCGATGAACGTGAACGGGGTTATCGACGTTGAAGCAGTCCGGATCGGCAACGACACCGCGCTCTCATCCATCATCAAGCTCGTCGAGCGGGCGTTGTCGAGCAGATCGGAACTGGAGCAGATGGTGGACAGGTTTGCGCGGGTGTTTATTCCGGCAATCATTGTTGTTGCGTTCGGTGTCGGAATCGTGCTCGCCCTGACAGGTGCCGGCGTGGAAACGGCGCTGATTCGGTCGATTACCATTCTGGTCATTGCATGCCCGTGCGCGCTCGGCATGGCAACACCGCTGGCAATTGCGGCAGGAATCGGCTACGCGGCAAAGCGCGGCATTCTGATTCGTGACGGTGCGGCGTTGCAGGTGGTTGGCAGGGTATCAACGGTTGTGTTCGACAAAACGGGAACGCTGACCGAAGGAAAATTCACGCTTCTCAACACATTGTCTGATGAGCATCTTCGTCTCGTTGCCTCGCTTGAGCAATCCTCCAATCACCCGATAGCACAGGCAATTGTGGATGCGGCCAGAGGAAGGGGTCTGCAGCTCACGGAGGCGACGCATGTGCAAATCCTTGATGGAAAAGGAATTACCGGAATAGTTGAAGGAACGCAACTCGCGGCCGGCAGCATGCGATGCGTTCTTGATTCAGGATTCGATATTGATGAAGGCGCAGTCGAGATAAGCGAGCGTGAAGCAGAACTCGGACACACGATTGTGTTTCTGGGAGTAGGAAGAGTGAAGAATGCAGTTCCGATGGTGCTCGGTGATTCTCTCAAACCCTCTTCGCACAGCGCAATAGAACAACTCACGAAAGCAGGAGTTGCCGTCCGGTTGCTTTCCGGAGATATGGAGAAAACAACGTCTGCAGTAGCACGCAACGCGGGAATTGACCTGTATACCGCGCAAGCTCTCCCCTCCGACAAGATCGAAGCAATCAAGAAATTTCAGAATGCGCAGCACATTGTTGCAATGGTTGGCGACGGTGTGAATGACGCGCCTGCTCTCGCGCAGGCAGATGTAGGGATTGCCATGGGAGGCGGAACGGAAATCGCCGTCGAGTCTGCAACCATCACGCTTCTGCGCGATGATCTTACGCTTGTTCCCGAGGCACTCGATATTTCCAAGCGCAGCTTTGCAGCGGTGAAACAGAATCTCGCATGGGCATACTTCTACAACAGCATTGGTATTATTCTCGCCATCCTCGGCTACCTCAATCCCTTCATTGCAGCGATTGCGATGCTGGCAAGCAGTCTCTCCGTTGTTCTCAACTCTATGCGAGTCAGCCTTCCCAAAGGGATGTTCTCGAAAAGACTCGTTGAGATTCTTTTCCCTTGGATTGAGCCGGCCGAGTCTGCGTAGGACAGGCGGTTCCAAGATAGTAAGCCACTTCAACATTCCCTTTCATGAACTCTTGCATCACACCGGAAAATTCCGTTTGATAGTCTGCCGCTGCAACGCGGTATCACACTCCGGCTCACAGCCACATTGTTCTTTCATGCAGTCTCGCCACAACAGCCCATGCACTTCATCGTTGCCGGACGACAGCGGCTTTTACCCCGAATCGATTATCCGGTCACCATTCTCAAGCTCATGAATCCACTAAACAACCCACTACAATCATAGGAGCCACTATGCGATCCGGATTTTTCTCAATCACTCATGTATTGCTTTTCATCGTTGCCGCTGCGCTTGTAGCCGGCTGCGCGCCCGCGGGCGATGCACCGGAAAAAATGGTGACTGAAGCTGATGCCTTGGACAAAGCCTGGCTTGAAGCATACAACAGCAAGAATGTTGACGCTATCATGGCATTATATTGGAACAGTCCCGACCTCGTTTCCTATCCTCCCGGCGAAATGGAAGTGCGCGGCTGGGACAAGATGAAGGAGGGAATGATGAAGGAATTCTCACAGGCAACAGACGGAAAGTTGGAGTTTGTCGAAACGAGCAACAGGGCAATGGGCACCGTGGTCATCGGCTCGGGCAAATGGCGTTTCACCATGCCTTCGGCGCAAGTGGATGTTACAGGAAGATATACGGACGTGAAGGCGAAGAAGGAGGGCAAGTGGGTGTATCTGATGGATCATGCTTCTGTACCGATGCCTCCACCGCCTGACCAACCTTCCGGCAATTAGCACAAATGGCGGCGCATGCCGGACGAGTGTGCGCCGCGAATTGTGCAGGTGCAATGACTGCGAAAAGACCTCCTTCAACGGCCTGCTTACTCTGCGGTGATCAACTTGTACCCCTTGCCGTGAGTGTTCTTGATCTCGAGTGAGGGATCACCCGTAAGATACTTGCGGAGTTTTGAGATGAACACATCAAGGCTACGGCCGTTGAAGTACGTGTCGCTTCCCCAAATCGTGTTCAGAATTGTGGAACGCTCGACTGTCGCGTTCCGATGCTGATAGAGTATTTGAAGAAGAAGCGACTCCGTTGAAGTGAGTTTCGTCTTCTTTTTTCCAAGAAGAAGAAGCTGCTTGTTTGCATCAAATGAGTACCTTCCGATGGGAATGGGTCCTGAAGCCCCCCTCAACGGTTTTCCTGTCCGCTTGAGAACTGCTTCAATCCTCAGCAATAATTCTTCCATGCTGAACGGTTTCGTAACATAATCGTCGCCGCCCGCTTTGAATCCTTGAACCCGGTCTTCTTTCATCGCCTTCGCCGTCAAAAAAATAACGGGCGTTTCCTCGTCCTTCATCCGCAACTCGCGCACGAATGTGAAGCCATCCCGCTTCGGCATCATCACATCGACAAGACACAGATCGAAGCGCTCTGCGCTGAATTCTGCAAGCCCTTCGTCACCGTTGGCTTTCCGGATCACCGCAAAGCCGTGTGCCTCAAGATGTTCCTGAAGCATGAATGCAAGATTGACGTCATCTTCGAGAAGAAGGATTCGCCGTTTCATGATACAACCGGAAGTCGCAGTTCAACTGTCGTACCCGATCCCTTCTCGCTCTGAATAGATGCCGTTCCGCCGTGCTTCTCCACAACCAGCTTCACATAACTCAATCCGATGCCGAAACCCTTGACGTCGTGCAGGTTACCTGTCGGGACACGATAGTACTTTTCGAAAGCGCGTGCCGCGTGCTCTTGTGCCATTCCAATACCATGATCAATGACTCGAATAACGAGGTGATGCTCGCTGTTACCCGTCGTTACAACAATGGTCGGAGCGTCGGACGAGTACTTCTCAGCGTTGTCGAGAACGTTTCTGATCACATTCTCAATGTGAACGCTGTCGCCAGCAACTATCGATCTTCGCGCATCGAGCAATGTTGTAAGCGTTCCGCCTCTCGTTGAGACCGGAACCGAAGCGGCCGCAACCGCTTTGTCGATGATTGCATGAACGTCAAGCAGCTCGCGGCGGAATTCCACCTCCCCCTCCTCCAGCGCCGCCATGTGCAGTATTTTCTCGATCTGTTTGCGCATCCGCGTGTTCTCGTCGGCAATCACGTTGTTGTACTCGGCGATCTTCTTCTTCATCCGGAGAACATCGGGGCGCCGCAACGCTTCGCTGGCGAGCGCGATGGTTGAAAGGGGTGTCTTGAACTCATGTGTCATGTTGTTGATGAAGTCCGTCACGCGCTCGCCGAGTTCCTTCTGCCGCAACATCGTCCTCACGGTAAACCCGAAGCTTGCAAGCACAACGCCGACGAACAGAAGGTGCAACACCGATTCGGGTATGAACTCCTTCATCAATTGGGATTTGTAATCGGGAAACCGTACCATCAGCGTTGCCGGCATCCCGGAAAAATCGTGCGAGAAAACCGGCACCGTGAACGCCGACTCCCGCGCCATCGCCGCGTTGCCGGAAACGCGTCCCGCAACGAGACTATCCTTCTTGTCTCTCACCTCAAACTCGTACGGAAAATCAATTCCCCCTTGTTGGAGAAACCGCGCAACAACGGAGTCAACCTGTTCATTGTTGATGCGCTCCGAAAGCGGCGGCGCCTCCTTCCCGGCAACAGTCTGCGTAATGCGACTGATGATTCTCTCTCCATCAATTTGTTTAGCAGGCATTTCAAACGATACGGCTCCTCCCGCGCCATCCCAACGGTATGTCGAGAACAAACTGTCCGTCCGCACTTGAATGATGTACACGCCTTTCTTCATCTTCTCGCCCGGAAGCGTCAACTCATGTTTCCCCTCGCCCTTCTTTGCATCAACGAGAACGGTGTCTAACTTGCCGAACGGGTCGAACACCTTGACGGTAACTTTCTGCTGCGTGCCGAGTTGGTACGAGAGCTTGTCGCCAACGAGTGCTGTTGACGAGCCTCCCCCCGTCGTAAACGCCGACACCATAACGGTTTGGCCGGAGTCCCTTTTGAGAACGCGCTTCTTTGTGTCGGAGTATGAGAACGTCATCGGGCGATGGCCGGTGGAATCGGATACAAAAAGGAGAAACCGGTCGCGGGCATCAGCTTCTTCGATGACGGCAACGGCGGCGTTGAGTGCAGCAAGAACATTCTGGCGGAAGGTCTGATCTTTCAACTCGAGCGAGCGTTGGAGAAATCTGTACTGAAGGAACAGAATTCCGCCCAACGCGACTGCCATCCCCGCAACGAGAATGCCGATTGTTTGCTTCGAGAGCTTCATGTTCGAATATACGAACCTCTTTCGTCCCCTTCTACTCTCTCCTCCGCTCTTTACAAATCTTAACACTTCCTCACAAACGTTAACTTGGCGGCTTGCATCTTTTTCTGCAACTTAGCGTTCGAAGAACCGTTCGTCGAATCCATCACATCCTACAGATTGGAGTTTTACTATGCGCGTGCTACTTCTGCTTCTTGCGTTGACTCATCTTGCCATCTTCGTTTCTCCCGCAGCCCAAAACTGGAGCGGGCAGGGAGAAAAGAAGATGATCAGATTTGAAGCAAAGACAACAGTGATCATTCCTGAGATTGGCGCAGTCATTATGGAGGAGAATGGAAAACTCACCGTCGGCACAACCCTCCCGATACAATCATCCGACAAGTCTTCAACCTTCGATATCACGAAAGGAGATGAGGTCGGAATGATCAATGGTAAACGCGTTGGAACGATTGCGGAACTGCGTGAGAGTTTCGAACAGGCTGCAATTGGCAGCGAGGTAAAACTCGGCTTGCGCAGAGAGGGACGACCGCATATTGTGACGTTTGTGAAGAAAGATCCGAAGGAGGGTTCTCAGAAGATGATTATCAGGAAAAGCGACGGGGCTTCCGGCGATGAGGACGTTCTTCCCGCTCTCGGCATTATTGTCCGGAAGCAAAAGGATAATGTGGTCGTTGCAGAGATACTTGACGAAACATCAGGGCTGTTCAAATCGGGGGATGTTATCACATCACTCAACGGAAAACGGATTGCTTCTGTGCAGGAATTCTCTTCAACGTTCGATGCCACCGCCGTTGGGGGCGAGTTACGCTTCGAGCTTGTTCGGGACGGCAAAGCCGTGTCTTTCACGATGAAGCGCCCCGAGCCGCGTGGAAACGTCATCATCAAGAAGTAAAAACAGACATGCTGAAGATTCTTGTTTTCATAGCATCAATAGTTCTGATATATCCGCAAGCCGAAGCACAATACAACAGCTTCAATCAGCGCGACGATAAGTACAGGCTTCTTGGCCTGAAGCGGGCGAAGGAGTATTTTGAAGTCCAACGCAAAGAGTACGAGAGGCAGCAAGAGTTGTTTCGCAAAGGACTCATCTCGCAAGTTGAGCTTGACCGCGTGAAGAATTCCTTCGCCGATGCCGAGGTGAACTACCAGCAATCGCTGCTTGCTGTACTGTTCGAGCAGCAGTATGTTTCCATTGACAAAGCCGTGAAGTATCAAGCAGCAGACGGAACGAAGCGCGTCCGCCTGACGGTTGCGAATGCGTCGGGGGCGACGGAGGAGTTTCAGAAACTTCTCGGACTCGACGACCCGCTGTTCCGCTCTCTCCAACCCGACATGATTCACAACGTGTACATCTCTCTCTACAACAATGACGGGGCAATCATCTCGCAACCGTATGAAGCGAAGATCGAGCAGTTACGGTCGGGACAGCCAAAGCGGGCGGACTTCGGGTTGTTGCAGGATCTCGATGCCGTTACCGTGAACATCATCTACGGCAACGGCACAAGCCGCACGCTGAAGATTCTGCTGCAAAAGGACAACACCGCAAACAAAGTGATTGTGCAGTCACAACAATTCTCGCAGGAAGTCGAACTCGGAAAATCCGCAACATTCGATTTGCGGCTCGAGCTGTTCAGCGGCATCGACAACACCTTCAGCCTTGAAGTGATCAATCTCCCCCAACAAATCAACAGATTTTTCAAGGATGTGGGAAGCCAGGCCCGGCTGAGTCAAATCAAGTTCACGGAAAACGTCAATGCCCGGCAGGCGGGATTGGAAGTTTCACTGCCTGATCGCCCGAACGAACGCGTGCCGATGGATACAGCCATACCTTTCTATGTTCTCGTTATCCCGGCGGACAAAGTTAGAGAAGTGAGAAAAGCGGGAGAGAAAGAATGGACGGAAGAAGAAATCAAAGATCTGAATGTCGGATACGTTCGCCTCGAACTTATGCCCCGAGGAAGAGGGCGCATTCTTGTCCGTGCCCCGCAACTCTATCACACCATCAAACCCGACGGGCAGATGGAGATGACGGTTGATGTTGTAAACGAGGGAACGCGGCGTCTCGACAATCTCAAAATTGACGTCGATCTACCGCTGAATTGGTCGAAAACGATCGACCCAGCAGTGATTCCGATGCTCGACATCAACGAAGAAAGGAGAATCGCGCTGACGGCTGTCCCGCCGTCGGGAATTTCCGTCGGTCGATACGACATTCGTCTGCGCACAAGCGCATTGTCCGACAATCAACCGGTGAATGCAGAGGACAAGATTGTAACAGTTGAAGTGACAGCCGACGCAAGTGTGTTCGGAACGTTGGTACTCGTTCTGCTGATTCTTGGTTTGGTGGGCGGCATCGTCGCCTTCGGAATTCGATTATCACGCAAGTAGCTATCAATCTTACAAGGACAACTCATGCAACAGAATCCTCTCTTTGAAGCTGCCAATCTCACAAAACAATATGAAGACGGCGTGCTTGCGCTCGACAACGTTACGTTCTCTGTACATTCCGGGGAGATTTTTACAATCCTCGGCGCAAACGGCGCGGGTAAAACAACGACAATCAACATCTTTCTCAACTTCATCGAGCCGACGTCCGGTGAAGCAAAGATCAACGGTATCGTTACACACACAAAGCCGCTCGAAGCGAAGAAGCATGTCTCGTACGTTTCCGAAAATGTGATGCTGTACCAGGATTTTAGCGCAATACAAAACCTCGATTTCTTCGCCCGTCTTGGAGGCAAGACACACTACAAAAAGGATGAATACCGGACTGTGTTGCGCCGTGTCGGGCTGCAGGACGAGGCGCACGACAAAAAGCTGAAGGGGTTTTCGAAAGGCATGAGACAGAAATGCGGAATCGCAATAGCGATTCTCAAGGATGCGCCTGCGATTGTGCTCGACGAACCGACATCGGGCCTCGATCCGCAGGCCGCATATGAGTTTCAGCGATTGCTCGAATCGCTGAAAGCTGAAGGCCGGGCAATACTTATGTCAACACACGATATTTTTCGCGCGAAGGAAGTCGCTGACACTATCGGTATTATGAACCGCGGCCGACTTGTGATGCAGGAGTCCGCTCAGGCACTTGCCGGACAAGATCTTGAAAAAGTATATATGCGTTACATCGAAGGCCGTCAGGCTTAGCCCGGAGATCGAACCATGACAAGACTTATCCTCTTCAAAGAACTCCGGGAGATTGTCGCCTCATCGAAGTTTGCCGTGACATTCGGCGTCTGTTCGTTACTGATTCTTCTTTCATTCTATGTCGGGGCGAAAAACTGGCAAATCGGGAACGAGCAATACGAAGCATCGAAGCGTGAGAACCTGCGGGCGATGGAAACGATGACGGATTGGTCGGAAGTCCGCAATCACCGGATCTTTCTTCCGCCGCGCCCGATCGCATCGCTCGTGAACGGCGTGTCGAACGACATTGGACGGACGGCGGAGATTCGCGGGAGCGGCGACATCGCCGCGCAAGACAGCCGCTACGGCGAAGACCCGATCTATGCCGTTTTCCGATTCCTCGATCTCGATTTCATCATACAGATAGTACTGTCACTGTTCGCCATTCTGTTCGCTTATGATTCGATAAATGGAGAAAAGGAACGCGGCACGCTCCGGCTTACGTTTGCCAATCCCATCCCGCGCACGTCGTACATACTGGGCAAGATGGCAGGATCGGTCTTGGGACTCGCCGTGCCGTTGCTGATTCCGATACTGCTCGGATGTCTCATTCTGATTGCTGCCGGCATTCCAATGCAATGGGGTGACTGGGTGCGGCTTTCGTTGGTAATCGCAGCAGGATATCTGTATTTCAGCGTCTTTCTTGCAGTATCCATGTTTGTCTCCGCTGCGACGCAGAAGTCATCGACGTCATTTCTCATGCTGCTCGTCATCTGGATTTTTTCCGTGATGATACTTCCCCGAACCGCTGTGCTGCTTGCGGGCCGTGCAGTTGACGTGCCGAGCGTCGACGAAATCGCGTCAAAGCGTTCGCGCTACTCGGCATCATTGTGGCAGGAACAACGGAAGGCAATGGCAGACTTCCGCGCTCCTGAAAATCTCCCTCCGGAAGAGATGATGAAGGAGTTTCAGAAATTCATGTCAAACCTCGGCTCCGCGCGTGATAAGAACATGCAGGAGTTTGCTTCACGATTGAATGAAGAGAGAAAGAACCGCCAGCAGGTGCAGGAACGGCTTGCGTTCGGACTTGCGCGTGTATCGCCGTCGGCAGTATTTTCGTTCGCAAGCACAACCGTTGCAGGAACCGGACTTCATTTGAAAGACGAATACAAACTCCAGGCGGAACGCTACCAGCAGGCATTTGCGGAGTTTATCAAGGGCAAGACAGGCACATCGCCGAGTGGCGCGTTTATCTTCCGCATTACTACCGATACCCAGGAGGAGAAGAAGCCGATCAATCCGGCCGAGCTTCCGGTCTTTGCATTTCAACCGCCCTCGCTTTCTGCTTCGATGCGGAGCATTGCCGTCGATCTCGGTATTCTGATCCTGTTTTGCCTGATATTCTTCGCCGGCGCGTTTATCTCGTTTCTCCGTTACGATGTACGATAGATGTTTGAACCGTAACTGTAATCTGTAATCCGGAAATCACAAACACGGTCTTATCATGTTCATCACATTGCTGCTCAAAGAACTCCGCTCCATCCTTCTCAGTCCGAAATTCACGACAACATTTGCTGTAGTCTCCATACTTCTGTTGCTGAGCGTGTATGTCGGAATTCAGGAATTTCATTCATACACCCGGCAGTATCATGCCGCCAACGAGCTGGTCCGCCAGGAGATGAGGGAAGCAAGAGGGTGGATGCAGTTGAACACCCGCGTGTACCGCGAACCCGACCCGATGCAGATCTTCGTCTCGGGCGTCCACAACGATGTGGGGCGTGTCTCGGGCATTACCAACTGGCAACCGGTGAAACTTGTCAACAGCACGTACAGCGACGACCCGATCTTTGCATTCTTCCGCTTCATTGATTTCACGTTTATCGTTCAGGTTGTCTTGACGCTGTTCGCAATCCTCTTTACGTACGATGCCGTGAACGGAGAACGTGAACGCGGCACGTTGCAGCTTCTCCTCTCGAATGCCGTCCCTCGGGCAAGTCTTGTTATAGCAAAATTCGCCGGTACATGGTTTGGACTCGTATTACCGCTGGCGATTCCCGTGCTCATCAGTCTTCTCCTCCTTCCGTTGTTGGGCATACCGATGACAAGCGACCATTGGCTGAGACTCGGATTGCTTCTCGGGGCATCGCTGCTTCTGTTTACGTTCTTCATGGCATTCGGCGTCCTGGTCTCATTGTTGACGAGAAGGTCGAGCGTGTCGTTCCTCTTCTGTCTTGTTGCGTGGGTTTCAGGCGTCTTGATCATCCCGCGCGCTGCGGTGATGCTCGCAGGCCGGATTGTGCAGGTTCCGACAGTAGCGGAAGTCGAGGCGCGCCAGGACAGCTATGCGAAGGATCAATGGAGCGTTCACATGAAGGAGCTGGGGGAAGAATGGCGGAAGCGCAACACATGGTTGCAGCAGTTTCCCGAAAACGAACGTTCCACAAAGAGAGAGGAAATGGAATGGGAATGGGCCGAACAGGATGACGGCAGCCGCAAACTTGTACAAAACGCCATCGACGAAAATGCCCGCATCTTAAAAGAAGAACTCCGCAACAGAAAACATGAACAAGAACGTCTCGCGTTTATGCTGTCGCGATTCTCGCCCGTCTCGGCATTCCAGTTAGCAGTCATGAATCTTGCCGAAACCGATATCACGCTGAAAGCGCGCTACGAGGACGCTTTGAACATCTACCGGACTGCCTTCAACCGGTACAAACAGCAGAAGCAGAAGGAGTCGGGCGACTCGGGAGGTATCAGGATTTCCGTCGACAGCGAGCGGGGGGTCAAGATCGATACGGGACGGGAGATCGCGCTCGACCTCAGCGGCATTCCGGAGTTCACCCGGGAGCGTGCATCAATCAGTTCTGTGCTTGCACGAAGCATCGTGGATTTCGGTTTACTGAGTCTATTCTCTCTGATTGCTTTCGCCGCGGCGTTCGTTATGTTCCTCAGGTACGATGTGCGTTACTCGGCTGGATGAAGTCTGGAATTCCGCTGCAACCTTTTGTATCTTTGCAGAGGCAAACCGGGCAACGTCTTCTTCTCTATACACATGCCGCGAGCAAAAGAACTCTCATTTCATGCAAGCGAATCATCGGGACGCGTCAGCGCATTGCTGCTGAAGCCGAAGAATGCAACCTGTCTTCTTCTCTTCGCCCACGGCGCGGGAGCGGATATGCGGCACCATTTCATGGAAAACGCGTCGCAGGAACTTGCCCGGAACGGCATCGCAACTCTTCGCTACAATTTCCCTTTCACCGAGAAAGGCTCGAGGCGTCCCGACCCGAAACCCGTTCTTCTGGCAACAGTCCGCTCCGCCGTCGCGCTTGCCGGCAGCATCGCTGAAGGACTCCCGATCTTTGCGGGAGGCAAATCGATGGGAGGGAGAATGACATCGCTTGCCGCATCCGAAGAGCCGCTTCCGCGGGTGAACGGACTTATCTTCTTCGGTTTCCCGTTGCATCCAGCCGGAGAACCATCCACCGAAAGGGCACAACATCTCTCAAACGTCAAACTGCCGATGTTGTTCTTGCAGGGAACGCGTGATGCGCTCGCCGATCTTGGCTTGCTGAAACCCGTCTGCAAGAAATTGGGCAAACGCGCAACGTTGTTTGTTATTGAAGAAGCAGATCATTCATTTCATGTGCCGAAGCGAACGGGCAGAAGCGATGAGGATGTTTTGACTGAACTCGCCCGAACCTTCACCGAATGGTCTTCTGAACTAATTTCTCCACGATGAACTTCCTTCTCATCGCTTTTTGTCTTACCGCCGGATGGCTCCTTCAGCGTTCGCGTATTCTTCCGAAAGATGCGCACAGGGGAATCAACATTTGGATTCTCTACATCGCCTTGCCTTCTGTCGCTCTGTTCTATGTGCCGGCAATAACCTGGACGTCGGAGCTCATCATCCCTGTAACGATGCCGTTCATCGTCTGGGCCGGCGCGTGGGCTGCGATAACACTCGCTGCACGCCGGTTCGCAATCGACAGGATGACTCAATCGGCGTTGTTGCTCACAGCAGGTTTGGGCAACACGTCGTTCCTCGGTTTTCCTCTCACACAGGCGTACTTCGGCGAAGAGGGGTTGCGGATAGCTGTCATATGTGATCAACTCTCCTTTGTCGTTCTCTCAACGCTGGGCGTCATGACGGCGATTCACGCTTCATCCGATGGAAAAGCGAACATCACGAAGATTGCCGGAAACGTCTTCCGGTTTCCACCTTTTCTCGCTTTTGTTGCTGCTATTCTCCTGCCACCGTTCGTAAATCTTCAATTGTTCAATCCGTTGTTCGAGAAGTTGTCGGATACACTTATCCCTCTCGCCCTTTTCTCGGTGGGGTTGCAGGTCCGGTTTTCTGAAATGAAAAGCGATGCGCGCAACCTTGCGCTGGGGCTTGCCTCCAAGCTGATACTTGCGCCAGCTCTTGTGCTTCTCGTCGCGCTACTTGTCCAAGCGAAGGGGGTGATTCCGCAAACAAGCGTATTCGAAGCTGCGACGGCGCCGATGATCACCTCTGCAATTCTCGCGGCGGAGTACCGGCTCAATCCCCGCCTGTCGAACTTGATGGTGAGCATTGGAGTCCCGCTCTCGCTTGTCACAACGGCGCTTTGGTGGTTCGTCGTAACCCGAGTGCTGTAGCAGCAATTCTTGCATCTCCGCTCTTCTGCTTCTATATTCCCACATGAAACATTACCGCATTCTACCGGCACATCAAAGCCTCGTTGTTCTTCTCCTTCTGTTCATCGCTTCATCATCTTTCTCTCAGGTCAGCATCATTGACGATTTGCAGCGAACCGTTATTCTTCGCTCGCCTGCACAACGCATCGTTTCGCTTGCACCGAGCATCACCGAGACACTGTTTGCAGTCGGCGCAGGAGATCAGATCGTGGGGGTAACAGACTACTGCAACTATCCGGCAGAGGCAAAGACGAAACAGCGTGTCGGCGGCGTCATCAATCCCAACATCGAAACCATCATCAGTCTGAAGCCGGATTTGATTGTGCTGAGCATGGAAGGAAATGTGAGAGAGGATTTCAACAAACTGACGGGTTTCGGCATTCCTGTGTTTGTGACGAACCCGCGTTCCCTCGACGGCATCTACACATCCATCTCTCAACTCGGAACACTAACCGGACGCGCGGCGCAAGCGATGACGGTTGTCCATTCGCTGAAGACACGCGCAGACTCGATCGTTCTCGCGGCATCGGCATCGAAAAGGCATACAGTGCTGCTGTTTGTTTCTCTTCAGCCGGTCATCGTTGTCGGGCAAGGGACGTTTCTGGCAGAACTGATCTCGCTTGCGGGAGGAGTGAACACTGCTGCGAAAGCTTCGTCAACCTATCCGGCGTACAGCCGTGAAGCCGTATTGAAGGACAATCCCGATGTACTTATTTTTCTGTCGGATGTTCTTTCCGATCCTGCCGGCCTCATTCACCTGTACCCCGAATGGTCAACATTGAACGCATACCGGCAGAAGAAGATTTTCAGGATTGATTCAGATATTGTATCGCGTCCCGGTCCCCGCGCAATCGAGGGACTTGAGGCGCTGCACAAACTTATCCACTAAGGACACGAATGAACACGAAGAAAAGACCAGTAAAAGCAAACCGCGGAAAGTCAGGGGGAAAACGTCGCGTAACGAAAAGATCGAGGAGGAAGGTCTTCATCGCAGTCGCTGGCAACATCGGCGCCGGCAAATCGTCGCTGACGAATCTGCTGAGCTTGCGCTACGGATGGAAGCCGTTCTTTGAATCGGTCGAGGATAATCCGTACCTCAGCGACTTCTATGCCGACATGAAGCGCTGGTCGTTCAACCTGCAAGTCTATTTTCTCTCCAACCGTTTCCGCAGTCACAAGGCGATCACCGAGGGGCCGGAGTCGGTAATACTCGACAGGGTGATTTACGAAGATGCCGAGATTTTTGCGCGCAACCTCTATGAGATCGGCAACATGGAACGCCGCGACTACGAGAACTACGTTGCGCTGTATGAAGTGATGACAGAGTACCTCCGCCCGCCGGACTTGCTGATTTACCTGCGCGCCAATGTTGACACGTTAGTCAAGCAAATCTCGCTACGCGGCCGGGACTTCGAGCAGTCCATCAAGAAGGAATACCTCGAACAACTCAACAAGCACTACGAGTCCTGGATTGCCCGCTACAAAAAAGGCCCGCTGCTCGTCGTCGAATCCGACGAGCTGGATTTTGTGAACAAGCAGGAAGATTTAGAACGGTTGGTGAGGATGATTGAGAGGAAGTTGGGGTAATCATTTCCAAATGAAGTTGGTTTTGGATTGTTTGCAAACGAAACAAGAACCCAAAATGGAATGCCTTATGAAACTTACAAAAGCTGATGTCGCTAAGTCGGGTCTAGTACCTGGTCTGCGAAAGCTCATTGGAGATTGGCAGCCAACCGAGTTTGATAGTGAACTCAAGTATCGAGACTCTCTCCTTGCCTACATTCGTGAAGCTGTCCCCAGCGATTGCTCAGTCGAAAAGGAGTACCGACATACAGGCACCACAACTGACATCTGTGTGAAGTGGTCTGGAATGCTCTTCAAGGGTGAGGCGTTCATTGAGGTGAAGAGAAACTTGGACAAGAAACCAACTTTGGATCGCTTGATCGGGCAGCTGGAGGCTCTGCAACCTGGCAAACGCGGAATTTTGGTTGTTTTGGTGGGCAGAACTGATGAAGCCATGCTTGGACGACTGAAAGAAAAATACAGGCGTTACTTTGACGAGTTCCAGTTTGAGCAACCCTTGGCAATTATTGTCAAGTAGATCCTTCTTGGCTATCGCGGCAGAGAGGGCAGTCGCAGCGACGTGACAGCGGCGCCGGTCCAGTATCATATGGAAACAGTATGAATAGTAATTAGGCAAGGAGAACACATTGTGAATCTGTACGCTCTTGCAGTAGGCATTGCCGTCGCAATACTCGTCGTGGTGTTGTTTCGGAAGACGAAATTAGAAAAGGGTAACTGGGTGTATCCGCTGCTGCTCTCGACATTTCCGGTGTACTATCTGGTATTCGCCGTCTACGGCTCTGACTACACAGCGTTGCAAAGCGAGTTGCTTGCCGGTGTATTGTTCCTTGCCCTGTCGTATTGGGCATATCGTTTACGCAGCTTCACTGCCTTGTTTGTTTTGGCAATCGGCTACGTAGGCCATGCACTCTATGATTTTGTTCACAATGCCTTGTTTGTAAATTCCGGTGCACCCTTGTGGTGGCCTGAGTTCTGTGGCTCCGTCGATTTGCTCATTGGCATCTATCTTTTGGCATTGGGCATTTCAGTGAAAATGGCTCAAGAGAAGATCGCAGCGTGACTCTTCTTCACACATCAGGTTCCCATGAGCGAAGGTAAAAATATCGATGCGACATTCTGTTTCGTCGATATCGCCGGGTATACCGCGCTCACCGACTCGCACGGCGAAGTTGCGGCCGCCGACCTCATAGACGATTTCAGTGAATTGATTCGGACATCCGTCGGGCCACCGGGACAAATCCAGGAACTCATCGGTGATTGCGCGTTTCTCGTATTCCCGGATCCCTTTGTTGCATTGGACGCTCTGTCGGCCCTCTACAAAGTTATCGCGACGCGGGCAAGTTTCCCTGTTGTTCGGGCAGGTGTACATCACGGGCCGGCACTACTCCGGGGAAACCGTTACTTTGGTTCAACGGTGAATCTTACGGCACGAGTAGCTGCACAAGCGAAGGGGGGCCAGGTTCTGGGCACAAAGCGTATTGTCGACATCATCAGCGAGGCGGGTTCGTCCAAAATTGAAGTTGAGCACCAGGGACTGATTTCTCTCAAAAACCTGCCGCAGCCTGTCGATTTGTATGAAATAGTTCTGTCCGGTTTCTCGCACGAATACGCCATTGATCCCGTCTGCAAAATGCAAGTCGATATTGGACGTGCCGCGGGAGAACTCCACGTTGACGGGAAGAAATATTGGTTTTGTTCGCTTTCCTGTGTTGAACGGTTTGCGAAGGAGCCTTCGTCGTACGTTCGGGTGGATTCGAACACGAGGTGAATGAAGAAATTAAGGAACCGATAGATGAACCAATCCCTCGGTCTTGTTTCTCTCGTCGTCCGGGAATATGACGAAGCGTTGGATTTCTTTGTCGGCAAGCTCGGCTTCGAGTTGGTGGAAGACACTTACATTCCGGAACAAGACAAACGCTGGGTTGTTGTCAAACCGCGGGGAGTTGGCGGGTCGGGCTTGTTGCTCGCAAGGGCTTCAAACGAAGAGCAGAAGTCGCGTATCGGGAATCAGACAGGGGGGCGGGTATTTCTTTTTCTCTACACGGATGACTTCCGGCGGGACTATGAGGCGTTTCGAGCGAAGGGCATAACGTTTGTTCGAGAACCGCGGCACGAGGCCTACGGAACGGTGGCCGTCTTTGAAGACCTCTACGGCAACAAGTGGGATTTGATCGAGCCTTCGCAATAACTCCCGCTGACAACAGAATAAGGAGATCATAATGCACTCGGATACGAAGAAATACAATAAGGTCCAGTCGCCGGGCGAGCGGGCGATTTGCCAGCTTCTCGCGGAACAGATCGACCGAAAGCTGCCCGAAGCGGAGAACAAGATTTGGCACGCTCATCCCGTCTGGTTTCTCGACGGGAACCCTATCGTCGGGTACAGCAAGCTGAAAGAGTGCATACGCCTGCTCTTTTGGAGCGGCCAGTCCTTCAAGCAGAAGGGGCTGAAGAAGGAAGGGAGCTTCAAGGCCGCTGAGGCCCGATTCACTGCTGTCGATCAGGTCGATACAACGTTGCTCGGGCGCTGGTTGACTGAGGCGAGAGACATTCAGTGGGACTACAAAAACCTGATCCGGAGAAAAGGCCGGCTCATGCGATTGAAGTAGAGGCGCGCGTTGGGAGTCCGGCTGTCTATGAAAAGCACCTCGTGCTTCGCTCGCATGGTCACGACGAACGGCGTTCTTCCTCCGCTCCCAGTCTCGCCAGCTCGTCCGCCCGCTCGTTTAACTCGACGCCGGCGTGACCTTCCACTTTATAGAACTTCACGTTCAGTCCCTCCAGCAACTCCAGCAATCTCACCCATAAATCCTTGTTCTCGACCGGCTGCTTCTTCGCGTTTTTCCAGCCGTTCTTTTCCCATCGAACATACCATTTCTGGTGCATGCAGTTGACGAGGTAGGCGCTGTCCGAGTAGATGGTGATCGGTTTGTCCTTTGCTTTGATGGCTTCGAGCGCTTTGATGCAGGCCGTCAGTTCCATCCGCTGGTTGGAGGTGTTGCGCTCGCCGCCGTGGAGTTCCTTGATGCGATCTTTGTACTTCAATACAACGCCCCATCCGCCGACGTTGCTGGCGGATTGGTTGCCCGAACAGGCGCCGTCGCAGTAAATGATAATCGAGTCGGACATATTTTTCTTGAAACAAAGCCACAAAGATCACCAAGGTTCACACAGGGGGCCTTCCCTTGTGCAGCTTTGTAGCACTTCGTGCCTGAGTGTTGAGAATTTTTTTTGGTTAGAAGAAGAACATCTTCACGGCAATCACCAGCAGGAACAAGGCGTAGAACTTGCGAAGGTTATCGGCGTGGGTTTTGTGCGCCACCATCGCTCCGTACCTCGCCATCGGCACCGTTCCGATGATGAGCGGAATCGAATGTACGTAGTCCACAAAGCCCATCGTGAAATCGGAAATCTGCGGCGCATACACATCAATTGTCGTCCAGCCTTTGACAATGTAGCCGATTGTGGATGCGAGTGCCGTTATGACGATGCTTGCGCTTGATGTACCCAACGCTTTCTTCAACGGCACGCGGATAATATAGTACATCATCGGAATTGCAAACACGCCCCCGCCGACTCCCGCCAACGACGATACAAGCCCCACAATCAAACCGATGATGCCGAGCTTGATCGGATTGTAGTCCGTTTCGTTTCCCCCTTTTCCGCTCTTCTGCTCGACAAGCAACCGAACCGCAGCAATGACTACAACCGTGGCAAAAATCTGCTGCAGCGTTTTCCCCGGCAACTCCGCGGCAATACTCGCACCGGTAATCGACCCGATAACGCTTGCTCCGCCCATGATGAAGACGATCCGCCAGAGGACATTGCCGTTCTTATTGTGTTGATGAGCGGAAGGGATGGAAGCGAAGATGACAATGAGAAGGCTCGTTCCCAGGGCAAGATGCGTTGCGACAAGCGAGGAGATGTTGATGTGGTGAAAGTAAAACACTAAAATGGGGACGAGAATGATCCCGCCCCCGACACCGAAGAATCCGGCAAGAAATCCCGCAACGCAGCCCGCCAACAGAAGAAGAACAAGCGCCAGCGGATCCATTTAGCCCTTTATCTTGTGGGGATTCGCTTTGCCATTCTTCAGCAACGCAAGAGCGACATCAAGCTGGTTATCGCCATTCAGCGAAGCGGCAATTCTTCCTGTCTCGCCTTTGACGCGTGCCATCATTTCGATATTCAATTCCCGTTTGATGTGATCGCTGTAGCGGTCGAATCCGCGGTTCTTTTCTTTCTCGAGTGCGGCGGAAAGAAGATCGAGATCGGCGAGAACTTCCTTGCTGTAATGCGACCGTTCGGCAATCTGCCGCAGCTCGTTCACTTTGCCGTCGCTCTCTTCCTTGTAGTCGAACTTCTGATCCTCGAGGTACTTGCGGAATTCCTTCAGCACAGTCTCGTTGACGCCCGTGAACTCCGCGGTCTTGCGGGCAGAGAAATACGTGTTGGCAAACCGGAAGAACAACGACTTCCGGAACAACTCCCTCACCATCGGGCCGGGATCCGTTTCGGTGACGGAGGAATCGGGAGTAATGCCGCCGTATTCGTAGACAGTTCTTCCACCTTTCGTCTTGAAGGCACGTTTCAGGCTGTCGGGAACGGTGGCAAACACGCCGTTCCGATCTTTGTGCATGTAGTCGATTTCCTGAATACTCCTGCCGCTCGGAATGTAGTAGCGTGCCGTCGTGACCTTCAGTTGCGCCCCGTAATTCAGCGGCACAATTGTCTGAACCAGCCCCTTGCCGAAGCTTCGGGAGCCCACGACAATTCCCCGGTCAAGGTCCTGAATTGCGCCGGCCACAATTTCGCTTGCGCTCGCGCTGCTGCGATTGGTCAGCACAACCACCGGTACGTCCGGTAACTGCGGCTCTTCCACCGAGTTGTATTGTTTCTCCGATTCAGGGCGGCGGCCCTTGGTGCTGACAATCAGATTTCCCTTCGGCACAAATTTGCTGACAACATCAACGGCGGCATCAAGCAAACCGCCGGGATTGCCGCGCAAGTCGAGGACCATACCTCGAATCTCCCCTTTCAGTTTCAGCTCTTTCAGCGATTGCCGGAGTTCATCGCCGGCCTTTCGGGAGAATCGCTCAAGCCGTACGTACGCGATGCCGTCGCCGACAAAATCCGCGTACGTCACATTCTTGACTCTGATATCTTCCCGCACGACAACAAACAAAACCGGCTTGTTCTCGCCTTCACGCTGGATGAGGATTTTCACTTCCGTGCCCGGCTCACCGCGCATGTACGAGCGGACTTCGTTTGAGTTCTTATCCGCCACTTTGTCGCCGTCGATCTCGATGATTTTATCGCCGGGAATGATCCCTGCGCGCTGCGCCGCGTGTCCGTCCATCACGCTGATCACCTGAACAGAACCGTCGCGTGCCCCGATTGTGACGCCGATACCCCCGTAGCGGCCGTTCGTCAGCATCTCGACTTCATCACCATCCTCCTTGTCGATGAACACGGTGTAGGGATCGAGCGTGCCGAGCATCCCTTTGATGCCCGCTTGCATGAACTTCTCGGGATCCACTTCATCCACGTAGTTGAGAGAGATTTCCTTGTAGACGCGTCCGAAGACGTCGATTCCTTTGTTGATTTTGAAGAAGAAATCGGTATCCACCGGCGGGCCGAACCCGACGGAAAGAACAACCACGCCGATGATTGCTGCTGCAAACAGGAAATACTTCTTTCGCTTCATATATCTCTCCTCGTTATAGAAATGCAATTTCATTCCCCTGTGCTATGTCCTTCACTACGATTCGTTGCGGCCAACTTTTTGTCAACGGCCAGCCGGATTTCCTTTTCAATTGTCTCAATCGAAAGCATCCCGTCAACAAGAAACCACCGGGGGTGGTCGCCGGCAGCAAGTGTATGATAGCCGTGCCGTACACGCTCGTAAAATGCCCGCCCGGCACTTTCCATTCTGTCGAATGACAGACCTGCCTGTGTTTTCCTTCTCTCAATCTCTTCGATCGGAATATCTACCAGAATCGTCAGGTCGGGCATCGTGCTTCCGGTTGCAAAGCGGTTGATGGTTCGTACATCGTCAAGATTGAGCCCGCGCCCGTATCCCTGATACGCGGTTGTCGAGTCGCAGTACCGGTCGCAGACGACAATTTCGCCGCGCTGCAACGCGGGATTGATGACTTGACGAACAAGTTGCGAGCGGCTGGCGGAGAACAGCAAAATCTCCGCCGCATCCGACATTTCAAGATGGTTCTTGTCGAGAAGGATGTCGCGGATCTTTTCCGATATGACGGTTCCCCCGGGTTCGCGGATAAAGTGGACGGTGTGATGCTGTTGTCTCAACCGTTCAACAAGCAGTTTTGCCTGTGTGGACTTGCCGCTGAAGTCGAGACCCTCAAAGCTGATGAACATTCGATATTCCTGAAAAGAGAACCTTCCCGTTGTGGAGGATGGCACATCGGAACCGACATCGTTCCGTGTCTGCGCGGTTCTTCGTTCAATTTCAACATACGGATTTCATCTGCCTGAGTCAATTGCTACTTATGATGCTTTTAGGTAATTTCATGTCAAAATTCAGAGTTTCACTTCCCACTCAATGGCAAAGCAAACCCGTCCGGCACGCCGCCTCAAGCCCGAATCTTCAATACCTCCCCGAGGACCTTCCGGCAACTTCCCTCACGATCAGGTGCTTACCATCAAGGAACAACAAAAAGCCGAATCGCGTGCCGAGGATTCGCGTCTCATCCAGGCTGCGCTCAACGGCAATAACACCGCCTACAAACGGCTGATGAAGAAGTATCACGATGCCATTTACAATTTCATCTACAGAATGGTGCACGACAAGCACCAGGTCGAAGACCTGACCCAGGAAGCATTTATCAAAGCATTCGGATCGTTGTCGAGTTTCAACGAGGAGTACGCGTTCAGTACGTGGTTGTACAAGATTGCGACAAACAACAGCATCGACTATATCCGCAAACGAAAGCTGCAAACATATTCCATCGACAAGCCCATTGAGGCAAAGGACAGCGACTATTCGTTCGAGTTGCCGGATGAATCATACGAGACCGACAAGGATATGATCAGCGACCAGCGGGCTCACATGCTGAACGAAGCCATCAAGAAGCTCCCCGAGAAGTATCGAAAAGTCATTCACATGCGGCATGTTGATGAGAAAAGTTATGAAGAGATTGCCGTCCAGCTCAAACTCCCCATCGGAACGGTAAAAGCTCACATCTTCAGGGCAAGGGAGATGCTCTACAAATCCTTAAAAGACAGAATCAGGCATTATTGACGTTTGCCGCCTTGTTTCCATGCAACTAAACAGTCCCCCTGACGTAAGCTATACGTAGAGGAATGAATATCTTACGTCAACATATTATCCCTTACCTGCTCTGTGCTGCGGTTGTTTCAACAACTCAGGTGTACGCGGGCGATTCCGGCAAGAAGGAAATCGGACGGACGACCGAGCGGGAAATCAACGTCGTGCTCTCCGCCGGTTTCGGACGAATCAACCTCGAGCGGGGTGAAGCCGAGAAGGTGATTATTGTCGAGGGATATTCCAAGAAAGAATCATCCCTGCCGACAACGCTCAAATACGATATCCGAAACAGAGTCGGGTATCTTGATATTTCCATCGGCGAAGATCTTCAGGAATCAGGAAAGAAGAAGGGCACGTTCAAGATCTCCGGAATCGACGGCGGTGTTTGGGATCTCAAATTCAGCAACGCCATTCCGATTTCCTTTGATGTGGAGTTGGGAGTTGCAAAGGGGGCATTCGATATGACAGGCCTTCAGGTCAAGGATTTCAAGCTCTCGGCCGGCGCAAGTGACGTGTTACTGGCGTTTGACAGTCCGAACACCGCGTCTATTGACGAGATGAGCATTGAGTCGGGAGTCGGCAAGTTTGTCGGACGGAATCTTGGCAACGCAAACTTCAAAAGCTTCCGGTATGAAGGCGGTGTCGGGGCTGCAACACTCGACTTTGCGGGTCTGAGCCAGAGCGAAGTTGACATCGACGTGGAAGTGGGTCTTGGAATCTGCACGGTGATTATTCCCAAAGATGCGGGGGCGCGTGTGTTCTTTGAGAAAAGCCTCGTCTCGCGAATCGACTTCGATTCATCCATTCAAACGGCTGGCGACAATCAATACATCAGCGAAAACTACCGTACCGCAAAGAGCAGGATGAACATCCGCATCGATGCCGGCCTCGGCAAGGTACGAATCAAGACTGAGTAGGCCCTACCACAACGAAAATCCCGCCCACATGTGCGGGGTTGCGTACTCCGCTTTCCCGATCATCTCCAACAACGATTTCCTGTACGCATTCTCCGCTGATTCTCCCGCAAGAAGATTCGTGTAGAAGAGTTCATTGAAGAACTTCTTCGCTTTGCGCGGGGGAACGTAACTGTTGATCACAATATCCGAAGAGCCGTTCATGATGAAAATGCCCGGCACGGCTGGATGCAAACCTGCATCCGCCAAATTGGAAAACAGCACAATCCGGAACGGCGCTACCGAGAACATCTCTCCCAACCGGTGGAAATGCGTCGTGCCGTACGCCGCGCCTTCCGACAACACGAAAAACGACAGGCCGGGGCTTTCTGTCCGGTAGTCAAGTTCGAACGATGCGTGGAGAACATCTCCCTTCTCCTGACGCAAACGGCTGAGTGTAGCCTCCCGGTCGAAGAAGACCCGGGCTTCCTTGTAGAATGCCTTTACATCACGCACTTCATACTCTGCATCAATCGGCGTTCTCCCCCGATTCCCGAACCCGACAGCGACGGCATACGGGCCAAGCGGTTGTCGCTGCGTGCCCGCAGCGCCCGCCTCCACCAAATATCGAATCGAGAATCGTCGGAGTGCATACTCTCCGGTGTAGCCCTCGCTTTGCAGCGCGTGAACCGGAATGATCGGAAGACTGACAGGCATTTCCACAAACACGCTGTTTGCATCGGGTGCGTGAAGAACAATCGGGCGGACAAACACTGCATAGAGCTTCCCGGAAAGTTCCCGGAGCCGGCGCTCCCGCACGCGCAGATCGCTCTTGTTTGTTTCGGCATTCATCTGCATGAGAACGTCGAGATACTCGTTCATGAGGGAGAGAAGGGATTCTTTTCCGATGGCAGCTATCTGCTCACTGCTTTTCGATTTTGTATAGATGGAAATATGCAATGACTGCTTCGTCGGAATGTACGTCACGAGGGCGGCCCCGTCGGGAATCTGCTTCTGCACATCTGCAACGGAGGAATTGCGTGCAGTCAGCGCGGGACGGAGATTGGGGTAGCGGACGGCGAGCGAATCTTCCAGCTCAGAGGTACGGAGGCGGGCACTCTGCAGGTTGCTCTGTACTTCTGCAGCAAGTGTCCGCGATTCGGCGTGCAGCATGAACGCCTTCGCGAGTTGCCGCTCGGCCCCTAAACGTGCCGCCCGAACGCGGGCAAGATCTGCCAGTGCAGCGTTCAGCCGCGCATCCTGCGTCCTGATAGTCATTGAGACATAGTCGCGAAGAAGTCTGCTTTGCCTCTCCCTTTCGGCAGCGGCTGTCGCCTCCTCAGACTTCCCCAATTTGAACAATAGCTCTATCAAGGCATCATACGGCGAACCCTGGCGCGAGCCGTAGAACGTCGCTTCGCAGTCGTCAAACGCATCGCCGGCACGCGGCACCCACGACGAGTCGAACCGCTTCGCGGCGCTTTGATGGAGCGCAAGAGCTTCGTTCAGACGACCCTTGCTCTGTGCCAAGTTTCCCAGACATGCTCGCGCGTAAGCGTTTGCCCGCGGCAATCCCATGTAATCGAGCAACGCTATTGCGGCACTGTAGTTCGTTTCCGCCTCGGCATCTCCACTGGCAGCAAGACAGTGACCGAGCTGAAGCAGAGCATACGCCTCCGTCAGTCTGTTTTGCGAACCGATTGCGGTCCGAAGCGCGGCATTATAGAACTTGTGTGCTTCTTCGTAACGGTTTCGCCGCAAATGAATATTCCCGACTCGAAGCAACATCTCCTCTCTCAACGCGTCTGCGCCGCGGATCATATCCGCTCTCCGGATTCCTTCCGTGAACATCTGGAATGACTCCTTCTCGTTTCCCAACAGATCATAGACAACTGCGAGAGAAAGGAAAGTCTGAATAGTCAGAAGCGTGTCTTGTGAACGGAGGGCAAAAGGAAGCGCGGCGGCAAAGTTCCTTACGGCGTCACCGTATTCAGAACGTGAGATGGATGAGTTTCCGTATGCGGAATGCACTTGCGCAAGCATCGCATCATCGCCAATCAGAGAACTCTCGTTCAACAACTCGCCGAGCAAACGGCGTTCGAGAGCGAAATCACCGACGGCCCGCGAGACGGGAACCAGCTCCCATTTCATCAACCGGGCGCCCGTTGAATCGCCCAATGCCTCTTCGAAACGATGCTGATCCATCAAAACAGAAAACGCCTGCCACTCTTCTCCCCGTACGCGATGCATGCCGGCTTGTCCGAAAATTGCAGCCCGGACACCGGACTTGTCGCCCGTACGCTGGTACAGATTTCTCGCCTGCGCAAACAACGTTACTGCGTTGTCAAACCCCGCTGCTGCCGAATACGTTTCGCCTAAGAGCAGGGATGTTTCCGCTTGTCCGGGAACATCGCCCGCCCGTTCATACAATCCCAGCGCTTCCTGAAGCAACCGTTTGCTCTCGGCATGATCGGCGCGGGCCATTGCCTGCTTTGCTTTTGCAAAGACTTCCTGTGCGCGGAGCGACACGGGGGCGTCATCGCGATTGCATCCCGAAGCAAAAGCAAGAAGGATCAAGATGAATCGATATGCGCGGAACATTCTCATTCTTCTGAATTCAAGTTGTGAAAAAGATAGAGAAGTTTGAGGGGAGATACAATCGGAGCGAGGAGAACCCTGTCAGTTGCCGCGGGTCCTGTGCAGCAGGTTTTTCCACTCATTATATCGTGCACGGATGGAGATGGAATGAGCCGGACTGTCTTGCGCCTCTTGCAGCAATGCGGGCAAGGGCACATCAATACCAATCGCTTTTCTTACAACGTCGGGAAATTTTGCAGGATGCGCAGTAGCGGCAACAATAATCGGCGGTGAGTTTGTCGTCCATTCAAGCGCCTTGCGCGCAGCGACAACGCCGACAGCAGTATGCGGATCAAGGATGTAATTCGTTGCATCATACGTCCGGCGGATTTCTTGCAGTGTCTCCTCGTCGGAAATGCTTACCGCATCAATATCCTTCTTCAACTCTTGAACATCTTCGCCATACAATTTCCGAAGCCGGACAAGATTGCCCGGATTGCCGACATCCATTGCGCTTGAATACGTCTGAACACTCGGCCGAGGCACAAACTCCCCCGATCCGAGATAGCGAATCATCGAATCGTTCGCGTTCGCCGCAGCAATGAAATTGCGTATCGGAACGCCCATCTTCTTTGCATAAACTGCAGCAGTCAGATTGCCGAAGTTACCGCTCGGCACAACCACAAGCGGAGGTTCATGTCTGTTGAACGTTGTCCGCAGTTGCATCACCCCCCACGCATAGTAGGCAATCTGCGGTAGCAATCTCGCGATGTTAATCGAATTTGCCGTCGTGACGGCACGCTTCTTCTGCAGCTCGGCATCGTTCAACGACATCTTCACGAGACGCTGGCAATCGTCAAACGTTCCGTCAACTTCAACGGCGGTGATATTGCCGCCGAGGGTCGTCATTTGACACTGTTGCAGAGGGCTGATCTTGTTGGAAGGAAAAAGAATGAACACTTCGACATGCGGAACGTTGTAGAAACCATGCGCAACCGCGCTTCCTGTATCGCCCGATGTTGCCACAAGAATCGTAACCTCCTGCTGCTGTTGCTCGAGAAAATGCGACATCACCTGCGCCATGAACCGCGCCCCGACATCCTTGAACGCAAGCGTCGGGCCGTGAGAGAGTTCGAGCAGATAGATATTATCCTGGAGATGCACAAGCGGGGTTGGGAAATCCCAAGCTTGCTCAATGATTGAGGCGAGATTCTTCTTTGGAATCTCATCGATAAATATGGAGAGAAGGTCTGCCGCCGCTGAATGCAGAGTCGAGTCGGAATTATCCTGAAAGAATTCGGACTTCACAAGGGGAAGAGATTCCGGCACGTACAAGCTGCCGTCCGGCGCGGTGCCTCTGAACAGGGCCTCGCGAAATGATACAACGGAATTTCCGGTTATGCTGACGAATTTCATAATCAGGCGATCGTGGCCCTGCCTGTATAGATTCGGGCGACGAATACATTGGCCCAGTTGAAGCCTGTGACTCTCTGGGGATTCCTTTTGCTCAAGTCCATTTCAAAAGATCATGCATGACTACCTTCTCCCTACTGCAACAATCCCCCTGTTATTAGCATACCCTACTGCAATGATAAGATCGCCTTTGATGTTCACCGAGTAGTAGATTCCCGATATTCCTGTTTGGTTGATGAAGTTGCGCCACGTGACACCATTGAAGTGGGTAATCTCGCCGAATGCCCCTGCAGTTACAACGTCATTGCGGCCAGCCCCCCGGATTGCGAGCGTGTAGTAGTTTGTGACTTCCCCGCGAGGATACAGTTTCCATGGCGTTGAGTGTTCAATATTTCGCTTGTGGTACACACCATCACCGACAACGTAATATGGTCCGCGAGGAACAAACCAGATTCCCCGCAAACTCCAAGGGAGCCCGTTATCAGGAATAGCCTCAACAGACCCTGCGCTGACTTTGAGAACTTTCCTTCCTTCATTCTGATCAATCCTCGATGCCACTGCATAAACTTCCGTTGCTCCCGAAGTTGCATTCCGCACTCCCCAAATGTCATTGATCGGCAAAGTCGTGCCGCTCTCCAAGGGCTGCCATGTGTTGGCACCGCTCTGGTGCGCTATGAAACCACCATCTCCTACGGCGTACAGTTTGTCGCTGCTAACACCCCACATTTTGTTCACACCAACTCCGATGAAGATTGGGCTGATTGGAATTTCTTGGAACATTTGCCCGTTCCAGTGAAAATATGGATCAAGCCACACATCATTGTGGGCAAGAGCAAACACAAATCGAATTGCTGGAGGTATTCCCTGATACGTTATCCGTCGAACTTGCCAAGTGCCAGTCCAAATTGCAAGATTATATCTTCTTGGATCAATCTGCCCTGTTGAATCTCTCAAATAAATCTCCCCAACGGCATATGCTAGCGTATCGTTGATGATGGCAATATCACTAAGCGTGCTGGCATTGCCGTCTCCCAACGTATCAATCTGCCACGTAAAGTTATGCGATGTCGTATCAAGCGTCGTGGAAACCACAGTGCCGCTGGTGTCGGTTATTGTGGTGTCTCGTATTCGTTGTGCTGCAAAGCGGTAGTTACGGTTGGGGAGGAGGTTTTCGACTATCAGGACGGAATCGAGACCATTGATACGCGCTGTAAGCCTCATTACGCCATCTTGCGTGATTGCAATCGTTCGCGGCTCGTTCATATCTGTGAGAGAAACCTTCAGCCACGCTTCAGTGCAGGAGACATCTTCCACTGTTATGTGAATGGTCTGCTGGTACGGAGGGGGCGGCGGTGGCGGCACTACCGGCGGGTCCTTTTTGCAGCCCGCCGTGAGAAGAACTCCAAGATGTGCTGCTAACAGAAAGAAAAGAGAAAGAGGTTGCCGATGCATCTTCACCCCATGAACCGGAAATCGTGACGTATTCGGATTGTTTCCAACTGCTGTCGGCGGGAAAGGAACACATCCGAGACAATCCGGTTTTAAGGTATGAATAATCGGGGGAATATCGAACCTGCAATCGGCCTGTGTTGTGCTTACTGCAAGTACTTCTCGAAAAACTCCGTAATGCGGCGGGTGTATTCTTCTCCTCCAACCTCCATCATATCATGGTGTCGGGCGCCGGGAATGAGCCACAGGTCTTTCGGCTCGTTCGCCGCGGCAAAGACTTTCTCGGAGTAGTTGTATTTGATGAGATTATCCTCCGTGCCGTGCAGCAGGAAAACCGGGACACGCATCTGCTTCACAGCATCGACGGGGGAAACATCGTTAGCCTTGAAATCAGCAAGAAACTCCGACCGCTTGATGACGATGTTACGAAGATAGTGCCACGGAAGCTTGATCATCCGCCTTTGGTAATCATCGAACACCGTGCGAAGCGTTGCAAAGCCGCTTTCAGCGACAACGGCGTGCACGCGTGTGTCAATCGCCGCGAGTTGGATTGCCACCGCCGCCCCCATTGACCAGCCGAAGAGGCCAATCTTCCCGACACTCACATCATCCCTCGTGAACAGATAGTCGAGCGCATGCTGGACATCGAACTTCTCGTGATACCCGTATGTGCAGTACCTGCCGCCGCTTTCACCGTGGCGCCGCGAGTCGTACAGAAACACATTGTACCCGCGGTCGTGGAATTCCTTCGCCATCGGCAGCCCGGCGATTTTGCTTTCGCTGACGCCATGGAGTATGACGATTGTTCCGCGTGCTTTCGACTCCGCCTTAATAAGCCAGCAACTCAGATCGAAGCCTTCTTTCGTTGTGAGATGAATATCTTCGTGGGGGAGATTGAGATCGGAGGGACGAAGGATATTGGCCCGTTCACGGTACCATTCGACGGTCCGCCGATGAGGCTGAAGCAGCAGTACGGGGCCGATGACCAGCAGTACAAGCGAGACACCCGCCATAAACAGCACAACCAGAAGAATGAGCCCCAGCAGAATAGTCACGCTCTGCGCAGTCCCTTTGCCAATGAATGAATTTTCATAAATATAGGTACAGGGTGAAACGGATGCAACAGAGATCGGTAACAGATGTCGGGTGAATAGGAGGGATTGTCTTCTTATATTGCAGAACATGAATACGGAATCCCGCATAAAGCCCCACATTGCCATCGTACACGAGTGGCTCACCGGCATGCGCGGCGGGGAAAAATGTGTTGAAGCACTCTGCGAGGTTTTTCCCGGCGCAACGGTGTTCACACTTGTTCACGTCAAAGGCTCCGTCTCGCCGACCATCGAAGCGATGCCGATCAGAACATCATTCATTCAGCATCTTCCTTTTGCGCAGAAGCGGTATCGACATTACCTGCCGCTTTTTCCGACCGCAATTGAGCGATTGGACCTCAGCGAATTCGACATCGTTATCTCATCCAATCACGCCGTGGCGAAGGGCGTCCGAACAAAACCCGAGACGCTTCACATCTGCTATTGCCACACGCCGATGCGGTATATCTGGAATTTGTATGATGAATATTTCGGAAAGAACTCGTCCCGACTTCTGACGCGAGCAGGCATGAAACTGTTCGTGAATTACCTTCGGAAATGGGATGTCCGGACGGCGACGAATCCGCATTTCTTCATCGCAAACTCGCGCAATGTTCAGCAACGCATCAATCGAATTTACAGAAGAGAAGCAGATGTGATTTATCCCCCGGTTGATACATCTCTCTTTCAACTTTCTGAAATTCGAGGTGACTACTTTCTGATTGTCAGCGCATTCGTCCCGTACAAACGTCTTGATCTTGCAATCGAAGCATTCAACCGGACGGGCGAGAAACTCGTTATCATCGGCAGCGGGCCGGACGACGAGAAGCTGCGTTCAATGGCGAAACCGAACATCGAGTTTCCCGGCTGGCAGCCTGACGATGTACTCAGGAAACACTACGCTGAATGCAAGGCTCTTGTCTTTCCGGGAGAGGAGGATTTCGGCATCGTTCCGCTTGAAGCAATGGCATCAGGAAAGCCGGTAATTGCCTACGCCAAAGGGGGGGCTTTGGAAACGGTAATCGCTTCAAGCGAACTCAGGACAGGCGTTCTTTTCCACGATCAAAGCGTGGAATCTCTTGTGGAAGCGATTCATAAGCTGAACACAGTTCATTTCTCTCCCCTAATGCTTCGGCGACACGCCCTCTCTTTCGACAGAGAAATCTATAAGAAGAAGATGAGAGAGTACATTCTCGACCGCTGGAATTCCTTCAAACCCGAATCCCGCCAACCGTAAATCTGTAAATGTGTTAGCGGAATTCGTCGTTGACATTCCGCCCTCTTTTCAGTATATTTTCGAGCAAATTTTTCGCAGGTGGCGGCGTGCCTCTTCTGGGGAACAAACGTAGAAAGAAATCCCGGGCGTACGAAATTCTCCTCGTTCCCAAGGGAGACGGAAGCAGTCCGAGAAGCTTCAAAGCGGGTACGGCGAAATTTACATTTTGGGGGAGCGCGATAGTTGCAGTATTCTTCCTCGTTTTTCTCCTTGTGTTCCGTTTTACTCCTTTGGGTGTTCTCGTCGGCGTAACGCCGGTTGACGAAGCCCGAAAGCGCGCAGAGGAAGAAACCCGCGCCCGTATCGAATCGCTGGCCGAAGAAATCGGGATTCTGAAAGATTATAATACCCAGCTCCGCAAGGCATTGGGGGACAAGACTGAGACCGGCGGTTCTGCTCCGCAGCAAACAGAAACACAAACGGCTGTTGCGAATCAGCAGGAACAGATCGAGCAACAAAACCCTGAGGTCGCGAGCCCGGCCCGGATACTGCAGACAGGAAGGACCGGACCGGAATCAGGCGGCGGCCTGAGAGCAAGTTTTCCTCTTCTCACGCCGGTTGAAGGAATCGTGACACAGAGGTTTAATCCGGAAGGACGGCACTACGGAATTGACTTCGCCGCCAAACAAGGGACGCCCGTTTATGCGGCTGCTCACGGGTACGTGGTGTTTTCAAGCTGGACGTACGAATATGGAAACGTCGTCATGCTCTCGCACGGCAACGGATACATGACAGTGTACAAGCACAACAGTTCGATCCTGAAAACAACAGGATCCGTTGTGCGGCGGGGCGAGCCGATCAGCCTCGTCGGCAATACAGGAGTTACGAGCACAGGACCTCATCTCCACTTTGAGGTGATTAAAGACGGGTTGCCGCAAGACCCGATGGAGTTCTTGCTGGTAACACAGTCCGCTTTGTAGAAGCACATGTTGGACGGGGGGATAGAAGAAGAAAGGAGATACACGTGGGCGACAAGCAACAGAACACAGATCTGACGCTGATAGCGGCAAACACGACCTTCGAAGGCAAAATCAAAACCGAAGGGAGTATCCGCATCGACGGAAAGTTTATCGGTGATATCAACGCAAAGGCTAACGCCGCCGTCGGCCTTACCGGCCATATCGACGGAAGCTTGACAGCGCGCAACATCACTGTCGCAGGGAGAGTTACAGGTTCGGTGGTCGCATCCGAGAAATTGGTCCTCGAAACGAAATCCGTGGTGCAGGGTGATGTCCGGGCAGTCAAGCTTGTCGTTGACGAGGGCGCAATGTTCGACGGTAAATGCGACATGAAACAGGGCGTTGCGACCGGAACACCGGGGTTGCCGAAGAAAGATTGAAAGGTGTGAGTACACCGCACAAGCCTGATGACGTCGGGAAGAATTCACCCGGAAGCATCGGCAGAAATGTTGCAAAGGATTTTGGACCTTTCCTCACGCTTGGCCTGCAGTTGGCAATTTCCGTTGTTGTGTTTCTCTTCATCGGATATTGGTTGGACGGGAAGTTCGGAACGTCGCCGTGGTGTACCATCGGCGGGGCGTTTCTCGGAGCAGCGGGAGGGCTCATCAAGTTCATACGTGAAGCGCTTGCTTTAGGCAGAAAAGCAGATAATGCGCTTCGCAAACACGGAAACGAAAAGCGTGAGCATTGACCGTCGGTTTCCCGTTCAGGTTGCAGTTACGTTTGCCGCCGGGCTTGTCGTTGCGGCGATTTTGCTCATATCGACCGGATCGCAAGGGGTAGTCGTGGCTGTAATTGCCGGAAGCGTGTTGAGCACACTGAATGCGCTCGCGGGATTTCTGGCAATCGAGTACTCGCTTCAGAAACCACACGAAACGTTCATGAAGGCGGTTCTTGGGGGAATGGGAATCCGCATGGTGGTGATGCTGGGCATGCTGGTCTTCTTGATCAAGGTTGTGAAGTTGCATACCGTTGCGCTGGTTGCATCCGTGCTGGGGTTCTACGTCATTTATCTCGTTCTGGAGTTGTTGTACATCCAGAAAAAAGTGTCACACAATAGTCAGGGCTGAATTTGTACGCGTTCTTTCAGGCAGGTCAAGATACAACACACCACGCAGCGCAACAGGTTGCGGATACGGCACACGCCGCGGCAACCGACGGCAAGATGTCGGTCTCCGAAATGTTTAAGTACTTGTTCGAGCACGTTCAGGATAGCAACCATCTCGAACTCCCCTTTCTCGACATTCATCTTCCCCATTGGGCTCCGATTGAAATCGCCGGACTGACACTCGATCTTTCTCCTACAAAACATGTACTGTTCCTCTGGTTCGGGGCCGCGGCGCTGATTCTTCTGATGGCTCTCGCCGCCCGTGCCAACAAGAAAAACCGCGTGCCGAAGGGTTGGGGAAATGTTGTCGAAGTGTTCGTGAAATTCATCCGCGACGAGATCGTTATCCCGAACATGGGAATGGCGGGCATCCGCTACATGCCGTACGTTCTCACGACGTTTTTCTTCATTCTTCTGATGAACTTGCTGGGCCTTGTACCGTACGGCGCCTCGGCAACCGGAAACATCAGTGTTACCGCAGGTCTCGCGGTTATTGCATTTGTCATGATTCAAGTATCAGCCATCCGGGCGCAAGGGTTCGGACATTACCTTGCTCACCTGACCGGGGGCGTGCCCGTATTTCTCTGGCCGATCATGATTCCCATCGAGATTCTCGGGCTGTTCACAAAGCCGTTTGCCCTCTGCATCCGTCTCTTCGCCAACATTACCGGCGGACATCTTGTGATTGTGTCGTTGTTCGGACTCATCTTCCTGTTCAACTCGTGGGTCATTGGTGTCACAACGGCAGCCTTCGTCGTCGCCATCAACTTTCTCGAGTTGTTTGTTGCCTTCCTGCAGGCATACGTTTTCACGATGCTGACCTGCATTTTCATGGGGCTCGGCATTCAGGCGGGCCACGGCGAGCATCACGGCGAAGCGGCAAACGAACACGGCCATTAAGAGACTCTATAACTGTACTAGAACATATTCATTCACTATCTACCATTAGGAGAAACACCATGGAACATCTTGGTTGGGCATATCTTGCAGCGGGCATTGGCGCGGCACTCACGATTATCGGCGCAGGGCTCGGTATCGGTAAACTTGCTGCAGCAGCAATGGAAGCAAGCGGACGCCAGCCCGAAGCTGCCGGAGCCGTTCGTACATCCATGATTATTGCAGCAGCCCTCATCGAAGGAGCAACGTTCTTCGCTCTCGTTATTTGCATTCTACTCGCATTGAAGTAGTCATCCTTAAGAAGGGTTCATCATGTTAGAAATCAATCCGGGACTGATCTTCTGGACGATTGTCACGTTTCTTGCCATGTTGTTCATTCTGAGCAAAGTGGCGTGGAAACCGCTGCTTCATGCATTGACATCGCGTGAAGAACAAATCCGCACAGCATTGCTCGAAGCAGAAGAGGCGCAGGCCGAGGCAAAGAAGCTGCTTGAGGAAAACAGGCGCCAACTTGCACAGGCTGAGGCACACGCCCAGCAGGCGATGCGTGAGGGTCGCGAGATGGGCGAGCAGTTGAAAACGGAAATCGTGGAGAAGGCGCACGCGAGCGCACGCAACATGATCGAGCAGGCGAAGGAGGAAATCCGTCGTGAGAAGGATTCTGCCCTCCAAGAGTTGCGCGGCGAAGTCGCCGATCTGGCAGTGACCGCCGCGGGCAAAATCATTGACGCCAATCTTGACGTCAACAAACATCGTCAGCTTGTGGACGGTGTCATCAAAGACATCAGGCCGAGTTAAACACCATGAAGAACACCCGTGTAGCGCGGCGATACGCCCAAGCGTTGATGATGACGGCAGACTCGCCAAAAGCGATTGATGGAATTGCGGCGGATCTTGAACGCGTCAAGGCTGCGTTCGATGGATCGCGTGAACTCCGCCTTTTCATAGATAGCCCCATCGTTTCGGCGGAAAAGAAGCTCGCCATTCTGCGCGAGCTTTTTTCCTCCCGCGTCGGCACTACGACGATGTCGTTCATGGATTTGCTGGTTGAGAAGCAGCGTGAAGGATCGTTGTTGGAGATCATCGAGCAATTCAATGTATTGCGCGACGCAAAATACGGCATTATCAATGTTGATGTTGCGTCGGCTGTCGGGATTTCCCCCCAGCAGGAAAAACATCTCTCCGAAAAACTTGAACAATACACGAAGAAGAAGGTGCGGGTTCGATTCTCCCTCGACAAAGCTTTGAGAGGCGGACTTGTTGTCAAGATTGGAGACACGGTTCTGGATTCGAGTATCAAAAGACAATTGGAGTTGATGCGGGAACAGTTTATTCACGGACATAGTTTGAATTAGAATTTCGAAGTTCACCACAGAATTGCGAAGGCATACATTATGGCAGAAGTAAGACCGGAAGAAGTCTCGGCAATACTCAGGAAGCAGCTTGCAGGCTTCGAGAAAGAAACTGATGTGTACGAAGTCGGCACCGTGCTGCAAATCGGAGACGGCGTTGCGCGTGTGTACGGACTCTCGAAGGCCGTCATGAGCGAGCTTGTCGAGTTTCCACACGGCGTGTTCGGCATGGTGCTGAATCTTGAAGAGGACAATGTTGGCTGTATTCTTTTCGGCGAAAGCAGCGAAATCAAAGAGGGTGATGTCGTAAAGCGGACCGGTCGTGTCGCTTCGATACCGGTCGGAGAGGGAATGCTTGGACGCGTTATCAACTCTCTGGGGCAGCCGATTGACGATCGGGGTCCGATCAAAACAGACAAGTTGATGCATATGGAGCGCAAGGCGCTTGGCGTCATTGACCGCGCCCCCGTGAAAGAACCGCTGCAAACCGGCGTCAAAGCGGTTGACGGCATGATTCCCATCGGGCGAGGACAGCGTGAGTTGATTATCGGCGACCGGCAAACCGGGAAAACCGCGATTGCGATCGACACCATCATAAATCAGAAGTTCACACACACCGAGCAGGCGAAGGAAATCGGCGTCAAGCCGGTGTATTGTATTTATGTGGCAGTCGGGCAGAAAAGTTCGACGGTTGCGCAGGTGGTCGACAAGCTCGAGCAGGAAGGGGCAATGACATATACGACGGTCATCGCAGCAACAGCTACCGACCCTGCGCCCATGCAGTTCATCGCTCCGTATTCCGGGGCAACGCTCGGGGAATTCTTTCGCGACAGCGGCCGTCACGCGCTTGTCGTGTATGACGATCTTTCAAAACAAGCACAGGCATACAGGCAGGTTTCGCTTCTGCTGCGCCGCCCCCCGGGGCGTGAAGCATATCCCGGTGATATCTTCTATCTTCACTCCCGTTTGCTCGAACGCGCGTCGAAGCTAAACGACTCGCTCGGCGGAGGCAGCTTAACCGCTCTTCCCGTTATCGAAACGCAGGCGGGCGACGTGTCGGCATACATTCCCACAAACGTCATCTCCATTACCGACGGCCAGATTTATCTCGAGCCGAACATGTTCAATGCGGGTATTCGTCCTGCTATTAATGTCGGTATCTCTGTGTCACGCGTCGGTGGCAATGCACAAATCAAAGCCATGAAGAAAGTCGCCGGACGGTTGCGACTTGATCTCGCCCAATATCGCGAGCTTGAAGCGTTTGCCAAGTTCGGTTCCGATCTCGACAAAGCCACTATGCAACAACTCCGTCGGGGTTCACGTCTTGTCGAACTCCTGAAACAGGGACAATACGTGCCCATGGCCGTTGAGAAACAAGTTGTCTCCATTTACGCAGGAACGAACGGCTATCTCGACGAGATTCCTCTGGAACACGTTCAGCGCTACGAGAAGGAATTGCTGGAGGTGATGGAGTTGCGTCATGCCGATCTTCTTGCAGGGATTGCCGAAAAGAAGGATCTGACCGACGACATTGTCGCAAAATTGAAGGCTGTTCTTCAGGAGTTTACAAACTCGTTCAAAGTGAGTGTGAAGGTATAATGGCAACGCTACGCGAGATACGCGGACGCATTGTCGGCGTCAAGAAAACGCAGAAGATCACCAAGGCAATGAAGATGGTCGCAGCAGCGAAATTCCGGCGCGCCCAGCGCAACGTTGTTCAGGCGCGGCCCTACGCTGCAAAAATGAAACAGTTGCTGAACCACCTTCACACAAATCCCGAGGCTTCGTCACACCCGCTCATTCAGCCCCGGAACGTTAATGCGGTGGCATTGGTCATCGTCACGTCCGATCGGGGCTTTTGCGGCGCGTTCAATTCCAATCTCGTCAAAACCGCCGAGCGGCTCATCAACGCAAACTACAAGGCGCTGCATGAGCAGGGAAAGGTCAGACTCTTCTGCATCGGAAAGAAAGGGACCGACTATTTCTCCAAACGCGGACATTCCATTGCGGGCAAATACATCGGAGTGTACAGCAATCTTGTGTTCGGCGAAGCAAAAAAAATCGCAAGAGAGGTAATCGACGGTTACACGAAGGGCGAGTTCGACCGTGTCGATATCATCTGCAACGTCTTCAAATCCGCAGCACAGCAAACAACTGTGACCGAGCAATTCCTGCCGATTCCCGCGGGCGCGTTTGATGGAGATGGTGCTGATTTCGTTGACTATATCTACGAGCCTTCGGACACCGACATTGTCAATGCGTTGATTCCGAAACATCTGAACTTCCAGTTGTGGCGTCTGTTGCTCGAAAGCAATGCTGCCGAGGAAGGTGCACGCATGACTGCGATGGAGAACGCAACAACAAACGCGAACGAACTGATCAGATATCTGCAACTCTCATACAACAAAGCACGGCAGGCTGCAATTACCAGCGAGTTGTTGGAGATTGTTGGAGGAGCGGAGGCGTTAAAGAAAGCGGGTTAACAAGCGGTACCCGCAAAAGTAAAAACAGCCCATCCACTACGGAATGGGCTGTTCTATTTTTTGACTGAAGATTTTATCGAACCGGCTAATCCATAATCCTTCTTAAGAACGCCGGTTTCTCCGGATCATTTTTATCGATCTTCTCGCGATCCTCCGTTGTCGAATCCTGAACCGGCCGGTAGGCAACTTGCAGGTCAACCCCCCGCCGGGCAAATGCCGGAGTATCGTAGTTCTTCAGTTCGGTCACACCCGTCGGAATGCGTTCAACCGTTTTGGGTGTTTTCACGGCGGGGCGAATGCCGGTTCCGACCGTCACCGAGGGGCGGCGGTTGAAACCCGTTGCAATCACCGTCACCATAATATCATCCGTCATCTTCTCATCGACCACGGCACCGAGAATAACATTCACATCCTCGCCTGCGGCTCCGTGAATGATCTCCGTTGCTTCCTCGATCTCTGACAGCGACATATCGGGCCCGCCGGTGATGTTGACCAGAACGCCTTGTGCGCCGCCGATCGTCACATCCTCAAGCAGCGGACTCGAGATTGCTTCATGGGCGGCGACGGTTGCGCGATTCTCGCCCGACGCAACACCCGTGCCCATAACTGCATCGCCCATCTCCTTCATCACTGTTCGAACATCGGCAAAGTCCACGTTAATGAGACCCGGAACGGTAATCACTTCCGAGATACCGCGGGTTGCGCCGTACAGCACATTATTGGCGACATCGAACGCAACCTGCAACGGGGTTGTTTTCTCCACAACCGACAGCAGCTTCTGGTTCGGGATGATGATGAGGGTATCGACCTGCTTTTTCAATTCCTCGATTCCCATTTCCGCCTGCGCATTGCGTCGCTTGCCCTCGCAGTTGAACGGACGGGTAACGATCCCGACCACCAACGCGCCGACACTTTTGGCAATGTTCGCAACAAGCGGGGCGCCGCCTGTTCCCGTGCCGCCACCCATTCCCGCGGTGACAAACACCATGTCGGTGCCGGCAAGCGCGCGCGCGATTTCGTCGCGATCCTCTTCCACTGCGCGGTGACCGACTGTCGGGTCGCCGCCGGCTCCAAGGCCGCGCGTGAGGTTCTTGCCGATTTGAATCTTGTTCGGCGCGGCATTCCGCTCCAACGCCTGCAAATCCGTGTTGATCGCAAAAAAGTCCACGCCATGCAGACCCTTCGCAATCATGCTGTTGATTGCGTTGCCCCCGCCGCCGCCGACACCGACGACGCGAATCTTGGCACCGCGCTCGAAGAAATCATCGAGTTCGATCACAGGATATTCTCCTTATTGAATGATTGATAATGTGTAGAATTCGTTCTGTTCATCTTCTTTTCGTACCTCACTCCGGGGAGTTGTATTACAATTCATCAAACCACGACTTCATCTTCTCAAGAATATTCGTTTTGCCGATGAGAGGCATTTTCAATTTGCTCGCAGACTTCTCGCCCGCGTTGGATGGCGTAGCCGATTCCCTTTCTTGATATTTGAGTCCGTGATACACAAGGCCGACGGCCGTTGCGTACACGGGGTTTTCAATTTCTCGAATCAGTCCGCCTGCAAAGCCGGTCGGAATTCCGATCTTGACGGGCATACCGAGAACTTCCCGCGCCAATTCCGCCGTACCCTTGATGAGCGCGCCGCCGCCTGTCAACACAACTCCCGCCGAGAGATGCTTCGAATAGCCGGATCGCTTGATTTCCAGCGCGGCAATCTCGAAAATCTCTTCCATACGCGGTTGGATGATTGTCGCCAGAAGTCGCTTGTCGATCTCAATCGGTTGCCTGCCGCCGACACCCGGAAGAATGATCGGGTCGTTGTCCAGAACAGCGGGTACGTACGCGAAGCCGTGGTCTTTTTTCAGCTTCTCCGCCTGGTCGCCCAGAATGCCAAGGCCCTTGCGAATGTCATCCGTCACTTTTCTTCCGGCGATTCCGATCACGGCGGTATGCCGGATGGTTCGCTCTTCGAACACGGCAAGGTCTGTCGTTCCGCCTCCGACATCGAGCAGTGCAATGCCGACCTCCTTCTCTTCGTCATCGAGCACGGCATAACTGGACGCAAGGGGCTCAAGCACCATGTCTTCGACTTTCAGGCCTGCCCGCTCCACACACTTGAAGATGTTCTGCGCTGCGCTCACCAGACCGGTAATGATGTGAACATTGGCTTCCATGCGAACACCGGACATGCCAAGCGGGTCGTACACGCCATCCTGCCCGTCGATGATGAATTCCTGCGGGATGACATGAATGATTTTTCTATCGGATGGCAAAGCCACTCGTTTGGTATCTTCAATCAGTCGGTCGATGTCCGATTGTGTCACTTCATGCTCAGGGCCGCTGATGCCGATGACTCCGCGGCTCTGGAAGCTCTGAATATGATCGCCCGCGATACCGACAATTACCGACTTGATGTCGACGCCCGATTGCGAACGTGCTTCATCAACGGCTGTGCTGATGGAGCGGATGGTCTTGTCGATGTGCGTCACAACTCCCCGCACAATACCGTCCGATTGGGCACGCCCGACGCCGAGAATGTTGATGCGCCCGTGTTCGTCCATACCCGCGACAACGGCACACACTTTCGTGGTTCCGATATCAAGTCCGACAATAATGTTACCCATAGATGTTCCTTTGTTAAGAGTGAGCGTCTCCGTTGTCATGGTTCCATCGAACCACGACCTGATCTTCAAATCGCAAGTCTATGTACAGTAACTCGTGCGCCCCTTGCGACGCTACGACGGATTTCCAGAAGCCGTCGAATTTCACCAGCCTCGTTCCCACCTGGGTCCGTCCGAGAACGACCGGTATCCCGAATTCCGACGTGTACAAGACAAAATCACCATTGTTCTTTGCGTTGATCTCTGAAATATTCAGATACAATTCCTCGTCAACTTGCCGCGCAACGGAAAGAACATGCAAGGCATCGAGAATACTCTTATTGGTTGACTTTTTGCCCGTGACGATAACGCCTTCGCCTAACGAGCCCGACAATACAGGAAGATCAAAGATATGCTCTGATCGAATCTGCGGAAGAACGTGGCCCTCTTCATCCAGATAATAGAGCCTGTCAGCCACCAGTGCGGCAACAGGCGCCCGTTCTTCGATGGTGATGCGGACACGATTGGGGATGTCGCGTAGCACGGCCACCGATTTCACATACGCATGTTTCTTGACGCGCTGTTCAATCGCGTACAGGTCCAACTCGAACAGCCTTGCATTTTCGGGCACTTTTGCCAGGGCAAGGATATCCTGTTTCGGTACATTGCGATTGCCCTCAACGATAACATTATCAACCAAGCGGTCTTCTTTCCAGAGGTTCGCCTGAATTGCGACAGCAGACACCATGATCACCAGAAAGGCCATGAAGAGAAAGCTCCTCTTACCGCTTTTTCCTGGGTGTTGTCCTGATATGTTGTCCTGTTCCGTCATGCGTTATGCTACTCGGGCAAGAGTATCACTCTCGAAGCCGACAAACTGCATATCCATCTCCTGTCGAACACCGCATTGTTCTTCAATAATCCGGCACGCGTGCACTGCAAGGGCGCGAATATCGGCGGCGGTTGCGTTACCTGTATTTGCGACACTGTTTCCGACTATCTCGGCGCCGCCGAGCATCACGCCGTTCAATCCTGCCATGTCGATCAGCGCTTCGGCCGCGCCCGACTCGTTGCTCTTGAAGATGCGAACGGTACGTTTCATGGCTTGCGCGTCATCCGGCTTATCGACCAGGATCACTGCACCGCGAAATCCTCTGTCCGACACGATTGTGCCTGCCAACAGGACAATGTGAGGGAACGCGTTCTTCGTGAAAAACTTCTGTAACGCATCAACTTCGTCGGCGGATGTTGCATGCAACACGTAGTCGGCGGGGCCGCCGACGCGCAACGGACAGTAGCGCGCTACCGGCTCGCTGAACGAAATCGTGCCATTATAGAATTGCTGTATGTCGGTCAGCGAGAGCATCTTCTTCTACGCCTTCTCCCCCTTTAGTTTTTTGATGAATTCCTCCCCGTACTTCCAGATGTCGCCCGCACCCATTGTGATGATAATGTCGCCGCTTCGTTTCATCTTCATCAGGAAATCGGAAACGTGCTTTTTGTCCGGAACATAGTGGACGTTCTTGTGGCCGAATTCCTTCGCTGTATTCGCAATAAGCTCGCCGGTAATTCCCTGTATCGGTTCTTCCCGCGCGGGATAAATATCCGTCAGCACGAGAATATCGGCGTTGAAAAACGCCCGGCCAAAGTCTTCGTAGAAATCTCTTGTTCGGGAATACAGATGCGGTTGAAACACACAAACGACTCTGCGTCTCCATCCCGATTTCACCCCGGCAAGTGTTACGGCAATTTCCGTCGGGTGGTGGGCGTAGTCATCAACCACCATGATTCCGTTGATTTCGGCCTTCACTTCCCATCGACGGAAAACGCCAGTAAATTTTTCGATGCCGGCTTTGACTTGCGCAAAAGGAATCTGCAATTCAAGTCCGACAGCAATGGCTGCAAGCGCGTTCTGTACGTTGTGCTTGCCGGGGATTTGCAGCGTGATTTCGCCAAGTTCCTTTCCCTCACGAATAACAATGAACGTGGTTGCATTCTCCTTGTGCCGGACATCTACCGCCTGAAGGTCGGCCTGACCGTTCAAACCGTAGGTGATGATTTTCTTCTTGATCTTCGGCATGATCTCCTGCAATGCAGGCTCATCAAGACAGAGAACCACGAATCCATAGAACGGAACTTTCGACGCGAATTGTATGAATGCCGATTTGATATCCTCAAGATCACGGTAGCAATCAAGATGATCGGTTTCCAGCGTCGTCAGCACGGCAATGGTCGGCGTGATCGACAGAAACGATCTGTCGAACTCATCCGCCTCGACAACGATGAACTCGCCTTTGCCGAGCCGTGCGTTAGAGCCGGCAAGTCCGTGCAACCGCCCTCCGACAATCACCGTCGGGTCGATGCCGCCCTCCATTAATACAAGGCTTACCATCGAGGTTGTCGTCGTCTTGCCGTGTGTTCCGGCAATGCCGATGCCGTATTTTAAGCGCATGACTTCGGCAAGCATTTCGGCCCGACGAATAACCGGGAGTTTGCGCCGCTGCGCCTCGATAATCTCCGGATTGTCCGGAGTGAGTGCGGAAGAATAGACAAGCGCATCTACATCCGCCTCAAGATGTTTTGCATCGTGGCCGATGTATACCTTCGCGCCCAGCGAAACAATACGCTCGGTGTTGTCGCTTTCAGCTTTATCCGAGCCGGTAATCGCGAACCCTTGGTCGATGAGGATTTCCGCTATACCGCTCATGCCGATGCCGCCGATGCCGACAAAGTGAAGTTTTCTTATTGATCGAAACACAGTTTCTGTTACCTGTCAGTAAATCGTGGTTTGCTCCAGCGCGGGCGTTTGCGCTTCGGAACGTGTTGCGCGATTCTGTCCATTTCGTGAATCAGTTCTTTTTCCTTCTCATACCTGCCGATTCGGATTCGGATTGCCCTGCGCCTTCCCTTCAGTTTGATGAGAACGACTTGAAATCTGCCGCTGGTCTGCACGAATCGCTCACGGCCGATGTGCATCCATTCAATCTCCTTTATGTGAAGAGCACGCTCATGAAAACGGTTCTTGAACGTAATGGTGTCCTCGGCAATAATCAGACGCCGATTACGAATGTAATTCAGTATGAGCGACCCGAACGACATCAGCACGAAAAAGATGATGATGTAGAGAATCGGATCGTTCATCACATACCGGAACTCCTTCTCGACAAACGAACCGCGTATGCCGCCGTATGCTACAAGTGTCAGAAGATAGATCAGCGCCGACACATAGTAGAAATCGAGTTTGTATCTGAACACCTTATCGTGGTGTGCTTCCATGCTGCGCCTTTGCTAATCTCATCACGGCATCGGCAAGCGTTGATGCTGCCTCCTTCTTTCCGAGTGCTTTTGCTTTTTCCGACACTATTTTCCGTTTCGCCGTATCAGTGACCATACCCGCCACAGTCGTGAGAAAATGATCTTTCAACTCCTTGTCCCGAATCATCACCGCCGCCCCCGCGTCAACCATTGCGCGGGCATTCTCCTCCTGATGGTTCGCCGCCGCAAACGGGTAGGGCACAAGTACCGATGCCAGCCCGACAACCGTCAGTTCCGCCAGCGTGCTGGCTCCTGCTCTGCACGCCGCAACATCCGCAGCAGCGTAGGCATACTCCATGTTCTCAATGAACTTCAGCACCCTAACCCGCTTCTTTGCATCCTGGGTCAGTGATTCCGCAACGGGGGCAATACGCTCGAAGTCCCCTTCTCCTGTTTGCCAGATCAACTGGATCCCGAGCCGCAACAACTCAGGAAGGACACGCGCCACCTCGTTGTTGAGTGATGTTGCGCCGAGACTTCCACCGAATACCAGCAAGGTTGTCACCGCCGGATCGATGCCGAACTTCTCTGCTCCGGCTTTGCGCGAGATCGTTCCGAGCGCTGCCCGTGTCGGGTTGCCGCTAATCTTCACATTATCCTGGCGGCGGAGATACCGCTTCGAACTCTCGAAACTGAGATGAACCTCGTCCACGCGATGCGCGAGCCGTCGCGTCGTAACGCCGGGATAGCTGTTTTGTTCCTGTATCAGCGTCGGAATTCCGAGCAGTGTTGCCACGTACACAGGCGGCCCGCACACATAGCCGCCGGTTCCGACAACGATATCGGGTTTCATCTTTTTCATGAGAAAGAACGACTGCATTACACTCACCGCTACTTTTGCGGGAAAAAGAAGATTCCCCGGTTTCAGGCTTCTTCTGAACCCGCTAATCCAGATCGGCACGAAGTTGTATCCCCTTTGCGGTACAACCCGCGCTTCAATTTTCCGCCTCGTACCGACGAACGTAATCTCTGCATCCGGCACGCGACGCCTGATTTCATCCGCAATGGCAATGGCCGGAAACAAATGCCCACCCGTGCCCCCTCCCGCAAAACAAACTCTCACCCCTTTTTTCTTTCCTGAAGAATCTTCTTCTGTTCGGGATTCCATGTGAGATTCTTCATCTTGATCGGAATGTCATGTCAATACACCCGTCCGACCGCCGGCTCGGGCGGCGGGGGCTCCTTCTTCCCGAATCCCGGAAGCACAAACCGCGGATGCAAATCGGTTTGTGACGAGATGTTGAGCAACACGCCGACAGCGATCGACGAGAACAAAATTGACGATCCGCCGTAGCTGACGAACGGCATCGGCAACCCGGTTGTCGGAAAAATGCCCACCGTTACTCCCGCATTAATGAGTGCGTACAGGGTGATTGATGCCGTAATACCGACAGCAAGGTAGCGACCGAACTCATCCGGCGCGTGCCTTGCAATTTTCATTCCGCGCAACATGATTGTCAGAAAGAGAATGAGAATGAGAAGCGTACCGATGAGGCCGTACTCCTCTCCGACAATCGAGAACACAAAATCGCCGTACGATTCCGGAAGAAAGAAATCGCGTTGCTTGCTTTCACCGGGGCCAACGCCGAAGATGCCTCCGTTCCCGAACCCGATGATGCCTTGCCAAAGCTGGTAGTTGACTTTGCTTCCCGTTTCTTCGCCAAAGCCGGTGTAGGCCATGATTCGTCTCATCCGGTACGGTGCACTGAGCATATAGCCAATCAGGGCCGGGAGAAGCGCAACAACCGTCAGTGCTATGTGTAAGATCTTAACCCTTCCGACGAACAGCATGATGAAGCTGAGCGCCATAATCATCGACCCGTTGCTGAAATTAGGTTGCGCCAGAACAAGAACTGTAACAATGCCAATCCAGATGATCACCGGCAGAAAGCCCGTCTTGAAATCCCTGATGCGTTCCTTCTTTATTGAGAGAAGGGCGCAGATGTGGAAGATGAGCGCGTACTTCGCGAAATCCGACGGTTGGAAGCTGAATCCGCCAATCCGCAGAAATCGTGTGGCTCCCTTCAATTCGCCACCCAATGCAAGTGTCACACCCAGCAGCACCACTGCTACAATAAGTGCGGGCTTTGTCAGCTTCTTATACTTCCTGTAATCGATATTCATGAAAATGATAATCGCCCCGAAGCCGATGACGACTTTCACAAGATGCAGCATCATCAGCTTCGAGCTTGACCCCCATTTCTCGAATGCCATTGTTGAGCTGGCGCTGTACACGACGCCGAGACTCAGCACCATCAGCATCAGCACCGATGTCAGCGTGGCAAGGTCGATATGGTTGCGTTTCGATTTCATTGTCACAGTTTCATCACAATGTCCTTGAACACCCGGCCGCGATGCTCGTAGTTCTCAAACCAATCAAACGACGCACAGGCCGGCGAAAGAAGAACGACATCTCCACGAACCGCAGCATGGCGTGCCAGCGACACGGCTTCTTCCATACTCATTGCCTTGCCTGCCGGCTTCACGTCTGCGAACGCGGCAAGTACCTTGTCAGCGGATTCGCCGACCGCGACAATGGATCTGACATGCTTGTTGACAAGAGGAACGAGCGACGAGTAGTCGTTCCCCTTGTCGCGTCCTCCAAGCAACAGAACGATCGGACGTTCAAAACTCTGCAGGGCATACCAAACAGAATCGACGTTGGTCGCTTTCGAGTCGTTCACATACGTGATGCCGTCGAGTTCCCGTACAAATTCCAGACGGTGCTCCACACCCTTGAAGTTTTTCAGCGTTGCCCGAAGCGATGCCGTCGGAATGTTCATCGCTTGTGCAACCAGTGTCGAGGCCATTGCGTTCATCAAATTATGCGCGCCTTTGATGCTGATGTCTGCGGTTTTGATGATGTGGGTGGTGTTGCCGCCGATTCGTGTTACGACGCTGTCGCCCGAGAGGAAGGCCCCCTCGTCGGGCTGTTTCCTTGTACTGAAGGGAAGACGTTTCACTTCGGGGTGAATTCTTGCCTCAACATGTGTCCTGACGATATCGTCGTCATAGTTGTACACGATGGTGTCACCGCTGCGTTGGTTCTCAAATACCCGGCACTTGGACGCCACATACTTATCCATTGAGTGTTCATAGCGGTCAAGATGATCGGGGGTAATATTCAGCAATGCCGAAACCCTCGGTCTGAACGTCTTGATCGTATCGAGTTGAAAGCTGCTCACTTCAAGTATCGCCGTATGCTGTTCCGTGATCTGTTCAACCAACTGCGAGAACGCGAGCCCGATGTTGCCCGCCACTACCGACGGGCGTTTCGCATCTTCAAAAATTCTACCGACAAGGGCAGTTGTGGTGGTTTTGCCGTTTGTGCCCGTGATTGCAACTATCGGGCCTTTACACACCAGGCTCGCAACTTCTATTTCGCCGACAACGGCCTTGCCTTTTGCCCGTGCTGCCTTCACAATGGGGGCATCCTCCGGCACACCCGGGCTTACCACCAGAACATCCGCCCGCAACACTTCCTCCGAATTCCCGCCAAACTCGTACGGAATATTCAACCTGTCAAGTTCAGCGGCCGCTTGCTGCATTGTTTCCAAAGGCACCTTGTCGCTGAGAAGAACCGCGGCGCCGTGTGCTTTCAATAACTTCGCGACTGCTATTCCGCTGCGAGCGCCTCCGATGACGCTGAATGTTGTTCCGCGAAATTCCACCTTCTCATCGTACCTTGAACGTTGCGAGACTGAGAATCATCAACAGTATCGCAACGATATAGAATCGTGTTACAATTTTCGGTTCCGGCCACCCGAGCATTTCAAAATGGTGATGCAGCGGGGCCATTTTGAAGACGCGACGGCCTTCCCCGTATTTCTTTTTTGTGTATTTGAAATACACCCGCTGGATGATAACCGAAAGTGTCTCCACAAAGAACACGCCGCCGAGCGTCGGCAGCAGAAGCTCTTTCTTGATCAAAACACACATTGCCCCGATGGCACCGCCGAGCGCCAGCGAGCCGGTATCACCCATAAATACTTGCGCGGGATAGGCATTAAACCAGAGAAAGCCCAGGGCCGCTCCCGCCATTGCCGCGCAGAACACTGCCAGCTCGCCGTTGCCGCGCAGAAATGGGATTGTCAGATAGTTGCTTAATACCGCGTTGCCCGAGATATAACTTATGACGGCAAGCGTGAGAGCAACGATTGCCGTTGTTCCGATCGCAAGCCCGTCGAGCCCGTCCGTCAGGTTCACGGCATTCGATGTCGCAACAATCACGAAGATCACCATCGGAACGTACAGCAGCCCGAAATCGAACTCCATATTCTTGAAGAACGGAACGGTTGACGACGAATTGATCTTCCACAACTCCGGGTCGATCCAGTGGGGATAGAAATAGATCACCCCCCCGACAACCAATCCGACGAACACCTGACCGACAATCTTGTATCTGCCGATCAGTCCCTTCGGTTTCTTCTTGACAACCTTCATGTAGTCATCCAGAAACCCGACCACGCCGAGCGTTACAGTCACAAAAATGATGAGCTGGATATAGACATTTGTCAGCGTGCCCCACAACAGAGTCGGAATAATGATGGCAGAAAGAACGATCAGGCCGCCCATTGTCGGCGTTCCCGCTTTTGTCAAATGGGTTTTCGGTGCTTCAAGCTTCGCCGATTCGCCGATTTGTCGCCGCTTCAGCGCGGCGATGATCTTCGGGCCAAGCCAGAAGGCGATAAGCAACGCGGTGATTGCCGCTGCCGCTGCGCGAAATGTGATAAAGCGAACCACTCCAAAGCCGGGCGGATGGTACACTTTGTCGATTATGTCGAACAGATACGTCAGCATTATGCTCTGCTCTTCAACCGTTCTTGAAGAAATGTGACGATGTCCTCCATCTTCATGCTGCGCGAGCCCTTCACCAGAACCGCATCGCCCGGGCTTACAAGCTCGGCAAGGTATTCCGCGAGCATGTTCTTCTGTTCATAATGGAATTTGAATGTTACCGTTGCCGCATCATGAATATGCCGGGCCTGCTCGCCGAATGTAAGAAGGTATTCAACGGGTATTGACGACAGTGATTTTCCGACGCGGGTGTGTTCGTGAAATGCACGTTCACCCAGTTCTTTCATATCTGCAAGGACGGCGATTCTCTTGCCTGCAACCCGGGCGGCGCCGAGAACACGTAGCGCCTCGAGTGTCGAATCGGAATTTGCGTTATACGTATCGTTGTACACGTTTACGCCACCGAACTCGTGAACTTCCATTCGCTTTCCCACGGGCCTGAATGATTCCAAGGCTGACTTTATTTTCCCGGCCGGTACTTTGAACGTGAGCCCTACCGCTGCAGCCGAGAGGGCATTCAGGGCATTGTGTTTTCCCGGGATGGGCAAACGGGTTTTCGTTTCTGTTTTCGCGCTTCGTGCTCCAAAGCTGAAATGCACGCAACCCTTTTCATCAGTATTCAGAATGCTACCGCGAACAGAAGCCGCCCGCGTGCTGAAGCCGTATGTGACTTTCGTTTTCAACGATTTCGCCTTTGCAACAACATGCTTGTCGTCCAGATTGACAAATGCAACAGAGCCTTTCCGTGAGGTCAGGTTCTTGAACAGGAACGTCTCCTCCTTTGCCACGCCCGCCAGAGTCTTGAAGAACTCCAGGTGTTCGTGACCGACATTCGTCACGAGTCCGTGTGTCGGCTCAAGAATGTTGCACAGGTATGCGATCTCGCCCGGATGATTCGTTCCGATTTCAATCACAGCAATCTGGTGTTTGTTTCCCAGCCTGAACAGCGTTTGCGGAACGCCGATATGATTGTTGAGATTGCCGTCCGTGCTCAGCACGGTGTATTTTGTGCCGAGAACGCTTGTCACCATTTCCTTTGTTGTGGTCTTTCCGTTGCTGCCGGCGATCGCAAGCACCGGAATCCCGAATTTCATCCGGTAGAGCCGGGCTAACTCGCCGAGCGCATGAACGGTGTTGTGAACCACCAACAGCGGCATCGTCTTCACCGGGTCAATGTTGGCCGACGACTCGACGACAGCAACTTCGCAACCACGTTCGAAGGCCCCGGCCAGGAACTTGTGTCCGTCAAAATTCTCCCCCTTAATGGCAAAGAAGACCTCTCCTTCCCGAACGGATCTCGAATCGGTGGAGACGCCCGTGATTTTTCCTCCCTTCAACTTCTCCGCGTTGCGAAATTCAATGTGCGAAATGTGGCGGAGTTCACCGGGAGAGAGTTTCACCTGTTCTCCCCGATAAATGATTTCACTTCTTCCCGATCATCAAAATGGGATTTCGTATCGCCGACAATCTGATAATCTTCGTGTCCTTTTCCCGCTATCAGCACAATGTCGTTCTTTTGTGCCATCATCAGGGCTGACGAGATTGCCTTGCGCCGATCGGGTTCAATGGCAATCTGTTTTCCCGCGACGCATCCGGCCTTGATTTCCGCGATGATATCCTCCGGATTCTCCCGACGCGGATTATCCGACGTAATCACCGTTACGTCGCTCAATTCCGTGGCAATGCGTCCCATGTGGGGGCGTTTGCTTCTGTCCCGATTTCCGCCGCAGCCGAAGACGGTGATGATTCTGCCTGAATTCGACGAGCCGATCTCTCGAATGGTTCGAAGGCATTTCTCCAATGCATCCGGTGTATGGGCGTAGTCAACGATGGCGATCCATCCTTTCGGAGAGGCAAACTGCTGAAAGCGCCCGGGTACGGCTTTCAGACCGGCAACGCCTTGTCGAATCAAGTCATGGTCAATCGATAATGCGACGCCTGTGGTGTACGCCGCAAGAATGTTCTGCACGTTGAAACTTCCGATGAGTGTCGATTCGACATTGTATGCTGTATTCCGATAGTTCACCGTACACGATGTTCCGCTCAAGCTCATAGTCAGTCGACTCGCCGTAACATCCGCACGTGTTCGAATGCCGTATTTCAGCGGTCGCGCCTTTGTATCGGCAATGATCCTCTCCCCGTCGCTGCTGTCAGCATTGGCGATTGCGGTCGCTTCAGCATCCAATTGATCGAACAGAATCTTCTTCGCCTTGAAATACTCATCTATTGTTTGATGGAAGTCGAGATGATCCTGTGTCAGGTTTGTGAAGACGGCGGCTGTGAATGTCAATCCGAATACGCGACGCAATGCCAGTGCGTGTGACGAAACTTCCATTACCGCCGCAGTACAGCCCTTCTGCACCATCGTTGCGAGCAGCCTGTTCAGATCGGGTGATTCGGGCGTTGTATGTATCGCGGGAAACACTTCGTTGCCAATTCTGTATTCGATTGTTCCTATCAATCCGGTTTTCTCTCCGTTCGCTTCAAGAATCGAGCGGATCAAGTACGCTGTTGAGGTTTTTCCGTTCGTCCCCGTAACACCGACAAGCCTGAGCTTACGTGACGGGTGTTCATAATAGTTTCCGGCTATCAACGCCAGCGACTTGCGTGCATCACTGACAACCACCTTGATCACACCCGCATGCATGAAGAATGCATCAGGCAGAGCTGCATCGTTTTCCATCACAACAACTTTGGCACCCGCCGAAACCGCGTTGCCGATAAATGCATGGCCGTCAACGCTGCCGCCTCTGATTGCCACGAACAGATCGCCCGGCCCGACTGCCCGTGAATCATACTGGATGTTCCGCACCTCAACATCGTGTGTAACAACCATTTTCCCGTACATTGTCTGGAACATTTTCTGTACGGAAACGCCGTCAAGAAGGCGGGAAAGCGTCATAGCGCAGCCGTTGCCGCCAGGTTCTTGGGCTCGCATCGCACGCCGATACGGGTACCGACTTTCACTTGTTCGCCTGCCCGTATTGATTGTGCTGCAACGGTGCCCGACCCTTCGACGCGTACATCAAGCCGGGCCAGTGTCAGCCGGTTAAGCGCACGACGCAATGAAAGTCCGCGCAAGTCCGGCACTATTGTGTAGTCACCCGCCGCTGTTGCCGTACTGCCGGTTGTGGCAAGCCTGATGGTCTCTCCTCTCGGCACCTTCATGCCGGGTGCGGGAGTTTGCTTGAGCACCACCGTTCCCTCTCCCGAGGTTTCCACGTTGAATCCTAACGAGGAAAGAACGGTTGTGGCTGCATCGAGGTCAAGGGTCCGGACATCGGGAGTCGCAACTTGTTCTTTGCTGGGTTCTGTTGGCTTGTGTTGCTGCGCGAACGTGGTTGATGACGTGACCATCTTTTCTGCGATGCCCTTCACAATCGGTGCGCTCGCAACGCCCCCGTAGTATCCCAATGTTTTCGGATTATCCAACATCACAAGACACACAACGTGCGGATCTTCCGCCGGAAATATCCCGACAAAGGATGCCGTGTAGCTTGACGTGGAGTATTTGCCGTCGAGGATTTTTCTTGACGTTCCGGTTTTACCGGCAACTGCAACCGCTTTTGTTTGAGCGCCTGTTGCCGTTCCTTTCTCTACAACCCCGCGCAAGAAACTCCGGACGGTATCGGCTGTCGACTTCGAGATCACTCTTCGAATTACCTGCGAGCGTACCTCGGACAGCACTTCGTTGTGCTCATTCAGAACCTGCTTGAGGATAAACGGCCTCATCAAAGTGCCGCCGTTTGCCAATGCTCCGTATGCTGCTACGAGCTGCAGCGGGGTGACGCCAACTTCGTAGCCGTATGCCATCGTGTTCAGTGTCGTGCGTGACCATTGAACCGGCTTCTTGAGTTGTCCGTTCACTTCACCGGGCAGTTCGAGCCCCGTTGGAATACCGAACCCGAAGTTGCGCGCTGTCGCGTACATGCGTTCCGCGCCGACAAGATCGGACACCTTTGCCATCACGATGTTGCTTGACAGTTCGATCGCATCGCGGAACGAAATTGTTCCGTATTTGTGCACGTCGGTAATCGGGGCGGGGCGGCCCCTCACCATGTATTTTCCGTTTTCCGCAAAGAATTTCTGTTCGGGGGTGACGATGTTGTACTCCAATGCAGCCGAAGCGGTCACAAGCTTGAACACCGATCCGGGTTCGAAGACGTCGGTAATAATCCTGTTCCTGCTGGCGGCCGCGTCAATATTCTGATGGCGGTTGGGGTTGATTCCCGGGTAGCTCGCCATGGCAAGGACTTCTCCCGTTTTCGGCTCGAGCATCACCACCAGCCCGCTTTCGGCATTGTTGCGCTCCACGCCTTTGCGCAATTCTTCTTCTGCAATCGACTGATAGTCAAGGTCAAGTGTAAGCACCACGTTGTTGCCGTTCTTCGGTTCGGCACGCGGGTAGTCAACCGTGGGGCGCTTGCGGCCGAGTCCGTCGCGCTGCATAATGATGTACCCGTTTTCCCCCCTCAACTCTTTGTCGAATGTCAGTTCGATGCCGCTCAGGCCGTTGTGATCGATGTCGGTAAAGCCGAGCACCTGTCCGGCGACGTGGTCGTAGTGGTAGATGCGTTTCGGCTCTTCCGTTTCAATTAATCCGTCAAAGTCCTTTGCGTTGATGCGCGAGGAGGTTTGCGGACTTGCCCTCCGCTCAAGCCAGACGAAGCGCGAGTTCCTTTTTCGCAGCTTGGCAAGATGTTCTTCCCTCTTCGATTCCCCAAACACACGCGCAAGCCTGTCCGCTATCTTTCCTGCATCGTTCCCCACAACCTTCGGGTCGGCCGCATATGAAACAGCCATTGTGTTCGAGACGAGAATCTTGCCGTTCCGATCATAGATATTACCCCGCGAAGCAAGCAACGGTACCTTGACTTCATATTGCTTCCTCGCTATCTCCTTATACCGCGCCGAATCGATAACTTGAATCTGCACGAGTTTCGCTGCCACAACTGCAAAGAAGACGAGAAGCACTGCCTTCAGCAGCCGCATTTTCATCAACGAGTCACGAGCCGGATCCGGCTGTTCTGTGGGTTGCTGCGGAGTATTTCGGCTTCTGTTAAACACGGTTTACTTGTTGCTGAACTTGTTCAGTTTTCTCTCATCTACATCAAATGCTTGCGCCCGTTTCTCGGGATGCGTCAAGCCGAGCCGGGTTTTTGCCGTATTGCCGATACTTTCCCAGCCGGATTTCCGGTTGATTTCCGCTTTCAGAACATTGTTGCTGTTGGAAATTTTGTCGTACCGCGTCTGTAGTTGATGAACTTCTACGACCAATTGATTCACGGTAATAATGTTGCCGATGTACACCACTATGGCAATGGCCGCGAGAAACAACGCCGTGACGATGTTGAACGTGGAACGCCGCTTCCTTCGCTCGACCTTCTTGTTCTCCGGGCGAACGGCATACCCGGGGATCTTCGACTGCGGATCGCCGTTGTAAATGCGCCGCGCCGCCGGTTCAGGTGTTGGCCGTTGAGTCTGCCGCCGAGGTGCTCGTGCGGGGATGTTCGACGCATCTGATTCGGTGCGATGCAACAGGTCTTCCAGGTCACCGGTGTGTTTTCGTTTCATGCTTTCTCGTGCCCCTATTCAATCCGCCAGCTTCTCCGCTGACCTCATCTTTGCGCTTCGAGCTCGCGGGTTTCGCGCAATCTCCCGGTCGGAGGCCACTTGAGGTGATTTCGTCAGAATGCGCAACCTCGGACTTACAACCGTGTCGGGTGCATATTTGTGTCCGGAGGGTATTTTTTCGCGCGCCTGCATTCTGAAGAAATTCTTCACGATACGATCCTCAAGCGAGTGATAGGATATCACCACCAATCGACCTCCGGGCAACAACAATTCCACTGTATCCTCAAGAACCTGCTGCAGACTTCTCAACTCGTCATTGACTTCTATGCGGATTGCTTGAAACACACGGGCAAGAGTCTTGATGAGGTGCTTCTTGCCGACTGCGGATTCAATAACCGACGCAAGTGTTCGCGTTGTGTCGATGTTTCTCGTATCCGCAATGTGCCGGGCAATCCTTCGTGAATTTCTTTCCTCCCCGTACTTCCAAATAACATCAGCAAGCCGTCGCTCGTCGTACGTATTCACGACATCCCATCCGCTTAAGGCCTGCCCGCGATCCATTCGCATGTCAATCCTCTCATCGCCGCGAAATGAAAATCCTTTCTCTTCTTCATCGAATTGAAAGGAGGAGGCTCCCAGGTCGAGAAGCAGTCCGTCAATACATGGGATGCCCCTTGCTGCCAACTCTGACTTCAGGTTCCGGAAATTTGAATGAACAAACGTTATCTTGTGCGACCACTGCTTCAGTCTTTCCGACGCGTAACGGATTGCATCCTCATCCGCATCAAAACAGAGAAGCCGGCCATCATCCAGCATTTTGCAAATTTCTTCCGCATGCCCGCCCCCGCCGAGCGTTCCATCAACATAGGTTCCGTTGCGCCCCGTGATGAAAAAGCCAAGCGCTTCGGTCAGAAGCACCGGTGTGTGGTACGCATCGTTCACACGTCTTTGTTCTGCAACACTGTTTCCGCAACTTCTTCGTAGCTGCTCTCCTGCGAAGCAAGATACTTCTTGTATTCATCCGGGTTCCATACCTCGATATGCTCGAGTACGCCCATAATCAGTACTTCGCTTTGTATTGCCGCAAACTGCAGGAGATCTTTCGGGATCGTGATGCGCGACTGTCCGTCGAGTTGCGACTCGGCCGCTTGTTGCAACAGCACACGCATAAAGAAGCGGTGCTTTGCATTTGTTGTGGAGAGCGCCCGAATGGATTGCTCGAGCCTATTCCATTCGTCCTGGGGATAGATGAAGAGACACTTCTCAAAGCCGCGGGTAATGGTAAAGGTGTCGTTGGCCTCGGGCGAAACGTACTTTCTCAACTTCGCGGGAATGTTGATTCGCCCTTTGTTGTCGATTGAGTACTCGTATGTGCCTTTGAATGCAGACACTTCTTCCTCTTTACTTGTTCAGCCAACAGCAGAGCGGAGGCCTCACAATTCCCCACAATTACCCACCGTTGTGAGGTAAGATACGCAAAACAAACGTAAAGTCAAGTGAAAAATTGTGAATTTAGCCCAAAAACAGCCAAAAACTTCTGCGAATCGTCGTGGGTAAGGTAGCTCGTTCAGTTGGAGAATGGTAGAGGGGAAAAGCGGAATGTCAGACGTTGGCGGGTTCGGTTTCAGGTGGACTTGCCACTTCTTTGAGCTCGTCGAGGATTAGTTCGGAATGAGCAAACGGATTGTTGTTTCCAGATTGCGCAAACGAACATGTCAGAATAAGGCTCTTTCCGTTCTGTCGTATGGCAGCTCTTTTCTTCATTTTCTGAGCGATATGAGTCATCAGCAATTGAAATCGATCCGATTCATAGAACGCCGATTCCGTTTCAGGCGGAAATTCGATGCTTAGCCCACCCTTTGAAATATTGACCTTGCGGAAGCCCAATTTTGAGGCTTTTAGCCTGATCCGAACCAGATTAAAGAGGTTTTCGACTTCATCGGGATGCTTGCCAAAGCGATCAACAAGTTCGGCAGCAATTTCGCGGAGAGTGTCGTTGTTCACAACAGCGTAGAGCCTTCGATAGATAACCAGCCGTTCATTGTCACTCTCAATGTACGAATCAGGAATTCTGACATCGAAGTCCGCCTCGACAACAGCCTGATTCTCTGCCTCAACCCGTGATTCAACCCGGCCGAACAGATCCTGGAACTCCTGCTCTTTCAACTCCGCCACCGCTTCTTCCAGAATCTTCGTGTACATCTCGAATCCCATCGACTCAATGAACCCGCTTTGCTCGCCGCCGAGAAGATTTCCGGCTCCGCGAATTTCCAGGTCGCGCATCGCGAGATTGAATCCTGAACCGAGCTCGGTGAATTCTTCTACTGCCTGCAGCCTTCGAACAGTTTCGCGGGGCAACACGGATAGTGGCGGAATCAGAAGATACGCGTAGGCTTGCACATTCGAACGGCCGACGCGCCCGCGCAGCTGGTAGAGTTCGGCCATTCCAAATCGATCCGCCCGGTTGATAATTATTGTGTTGACGCTCGGTATATCAATGCCCGATTCGATAATCTTTGTTGCGACTAGGACATCGAATTTTCTCTCAAGGAATGCGAGCATTACGTTTTCCAGTTCGTGAGCGTGCATCTGGCCGTGTGCCTGCCGGAATTTTACGTGGGGCAAAATCGTCTGCAATCGCGCAATAAGTTCGTCCATATTGTTCACACGATCGTGAACAAAAAACACCTGACCTCCCCGCTGGATTTCCCTGAGAATCGCTTCGCGTACATGCTCTTCATTGTACTGGGCAATCTCCGTTGTGACCGGCAACCGATTCAACGGCGGCGTGGCAATAATGGAAAGATCGCGTGCACCCATCAGTGAAAAATGCAGCGTGCGCGGAATCGGCGTTGCAGTCAACGTGAGAGTGTCGACATTTGCTTTGATTTGACGGAGTTTTTCCTTTGCGGCAACACCAAAGCGATGTTCCTCATCAATTATCAACAGTCCCAAATCCTTGAACTCAACATCCCTGGAAAGCAATCTGTGCGTTCCGATCACGATATCCGCCGTACCGGCTTTCACGCGGTCGAGGATTTCTGTTTGTTCCTTTTTCGTCTTGAACCGGGAAAGAACTTCAACTCGCGTGGCATATTTTGAAAGACGGTCGAGAAACGTGCTGTAATGTTGTTGCGCAAGAATTGTGGTTGGAACCAGAACAACAACCTGCTTTCCGCTCATCACGGCTTTGAAAGCCGCACGCACAGCCACCTCTGTTTTGCCAAATCCGACATCCCCGCACACAAGGCGATCCATAGGAAACGGAGCTTCCATGTCCTTCTTGACGTCGGCTGTGGATTGAGCCTGATCCGGCGTATCTTCATACATGAATGTCGCTTCAAGTTCTTGCTGCCAGAGCGAGTCCCTCTGAAACGAAAAGCCGGGCGAGCTTTTCCTTTTTGCGTACAACTTTATAAGATCTCGAGCGATGTCTTTAACACGCTTCTTTGCGCGCGCCTTGAGGCGGTCCCACTCGCCGCTGCCGAGTCGCGTCAGTTTCGGGACATGTCCCTCCTTTGATGCATACTTCTGAACTTTGTTCAGGTAATTAAGATTGACGTACAACGTATCCTTCTCTTCGTAGAGAAGCTTCACGACCTCCTGTTCAACATCGCGGACTCTTATTCTTCTCAATCCGTCAAAACGGCCGATGCCAAAGTCGGCATGAACAACATAATCGCCCTTGCGTAACTCGTGGAGTTCACGCTGTGTAATGCTTCTGAACTTTGTCCGCGGCTGCTTTCCCCTTCGCTTGAGTCGATTGAAGATTTGATGTTCCGTGAAAACAGCAACACGTTCATCCGGCAGAATGAATCCTCCGTGCAACGACTCAAGCGAAAACTCAATCCGGAAAACATCAAGATGATGCTCTGTCTCGTGAAGCACCCGTTCTTCATTCTCGGCGAGGGGTTCAAGTTGCATTAGCAAGTCCTTCAGCCTTTCCTGCTCGGCTGTTGTGTCGCTAGAAACGAAGACGCTGTAGTCTTTGTCCTGCAAGTCGGAAATGTGATTGCGAAGCACTTTCACGCTTCCGTTAATCGAGGGTTGGGAGAGTGTTCCAAAATCAACTGCATCCAGGCCACTTCGGGCCAGCGATGAGATATTGATTCGAGAGAACAACGCCATGAGTTCTTGAGTTTGCTCCCATGCCCGCTTTGTCTCTGCCCCAGCTTTTTCTGCATACTCTTTCATTGCGTTGTGCAGCGCGTCGGGCTCTTCAAGAACGATGATTGCATTCGATGGAAGGAAGTCGAGTAGTGTTGAACCCGAGCTGCCGTTCTCCGCTATCTGCGTGCCCAGCAAATCCGGAATAATACTCGCCTGGGAAAGGTCTTTGATGGATCGTTGTGAGATCGGATCGAATTCACGAATTGACTCCACCCTGTCGCCCCAGAACTCGATCCGGACCGGATTCTCGCCAACAAACGGATAGACATCAAGGATGCCGCCCCGAACAGAGTAGTCTCCGTGCTCTGCAACAAATTGTTTCTTCTCAAAACCGAATTCTACGATCAGGTGAAGCAACCTTGAGAAATCGAAATCGCTGCCTACGCCGATCTTGATTTGCCTGTCTCGAAGAGAAGAAGGATTGGGTAATTTCCTGGTAAGTGCATGTATTTGCGTAACGATAATGCGAGTTCCGGCGTCGAGCAAGGATCGAAGCGTCTCGATATCATTGGTGTTCGATATCGCACGGTCGTTCCCTTCTTCTCGGGATTTGGCGGCTGAAAACAAGCGGACAGATTGTTCACCCAATATAATTTCAAGATCATCTCTTAGTCCGATTGTTGTTTCTTTGTCTGGCACCACACAGAGTATCTGTCGTGGCAGAGTTTCCGCCAGGGAACCGACAAGGAACGAGCGCATCGAGCCCGCAAGCCCTGTAGCGTGAATTTCCGCTGGCGGCCCAGCAGACAGAAGGGCGAGCAGATCGCGGGTCTTACTACTGTCGGAGATTGTGGTTTTGATTTTCTCTATCATGGTGATTGCCATAAACGGCACAGCCCCGCCCGGCCTCTCTTGACTATTCATCAAGATGGCAAGCGAGGTGCCATGCACTCCGCATTTCCCTATTCTCGTCCTATCGCGACACGGACGAAACCATTCGCTTGTTGAAGACACGCTTGTGCTTCGCTACGGGTCATTTTGTTCGCAATCATGACAACGGCTGTCTTCACCTGCCCTCCGGCCTTCTCCAAATAGGATGAAGCAACCTCGTAGTCCACTTCCGTGATCATCATGATGATGCGCTTTGCCCGTTCTACCAGCTTGTTGTTCGTGAGCTGGAGATCAACCATCATGTTCTCGTAAACCTTCCCGAGTTTAATCATCGACGCTGTTGTCAGCATATTGAGCACAAGTTTCTGTGCAGTCCCCGACTTCATCCGGGTTGAACCCATCAGTACTTCAGGTCCGACCTCGGGACAAATTGCGATATCAACATCAAGATCGAACGATGCCCGGGGATTCGTTGTGATGTAGATTGTCTTTGCGCCAAGTTCCCTCGCGCGTCCGACTGCCGCTACAACGTACGGTGTTCTTCTGCTTGCGGCAATTCCGCACACAACGTCGTGCGGTGTTACGTTCGCGGTGTCGATATCGCGAATACCACGTTCCTTGTTATCTTCTGCCCCTTCCTGTGATCTGATCATTGCCGGGTTTCCGCCTGCAATGTGTCCGCTGACCATTCCCGGCGGTGTTCCGAATGTTGGAGGACATTCCGAGGCATCGATCACTCCTAAGCGACCGCTAGTTCCCGCACCAAAGTAAAGAAGGCGACCATCATTACGGAAACTCTCCACGACAATCTCAACGGCTCGCGTGATGTAAGGAATTTCTTTCTCGACTGCCAACGCAACAAGTTTGTCCTCGCTGTTGATAAGCCTGAGAATCGAGTCCGTTGAGAGCAGGTCGATGTACTGCGAACGAGAATTTCGCTGCTCCGTGAGCAAGCCGGCAAAGTCCTCGAGGGTATGATCGGTCGGGGTCATGCAATAGCGGACATAATGATCACATTTGAACTATTACGAGCTTTTTGTCATACAGACCAATCCCGTCATTTCCATTGAAGACAAGGTCAATTACAGTGATTTCTTTCTCACGTGTCATTAACTTGGCTTTCTTAATCTCGAGATCAAGGTCGCCGCCCTTAAGAGCAAGCAAGGCTCGGTTACGAAAGTCCGCCTTTCCTACAACGCCATGTGAGGCCGATTGCTTTCGGGTCAGCAATGGCTTTGACCACCTGATTAGGTCGGTAAGAGAAGCTACAGCCCGCGAAACAACAACATCGAATGGCTTGGATTTTTTGATGAAGACCGGGTCCTCCGCTCTCCCGGTTTCGACCAAAACATTACGGAGGCCAAGAGTTGAAACAATCTGCTGAACGGCGTTCGTCTTCTTCGCAATCGAATCAAGCAACGTGAAACTTGCGTCGGGCATCAAAATGGAAAGGGGCACCCCCGGTAGACCACCGCCCGTGCCGAGGTCTAGAACACGTTGGCCAGGCGAGAAAGAAGTACAGAAAAGTATCGAAATCGAGTGCAGAATGTGACTAAACCAGATGTTTGTCGTGTCGTTCCTTGAAATGAGATTGACCCCTTTGTTGCAGTCGAGTATTAGGTCAACGTAATGTGCCAGCATACGCAGACTATCATCACTTACAATAAGACCGTTTTCCCTACAGATTCTAGCCATTCGGAGTGCTGGCTCTGTGATACGTTGAGTATCGCGTTTCACGTGGAATCAGCTCCGGAGGTGAATCATAAGGACAGAGATATCAGCAGACGTCACTCCGCTAATTCTTGATGCTTGACCGAGAGATCTGGGCTTTATATTCGCAAGCCTCTCCCTCCCCTCCTTACTTATCGATTTGACACTGTCAAACACAAAATCATGTGGAATAACAATGCTCTCGCTCTTTTTGAAATTCTCGATCTGTTCTTCCTGCCGCTTCAAATACCCTTCGTACTTGACTTCAATCTCAACCCGATCCCTTGCATCGCGGTCCACCAAGAGTGCAAACATTGCCTCGTTTTGCCTGATGCTCTCAACCGACAAGAGGTCGGAGATTGAGATCTCCGGTCTCTTGAGAAGTTTCCCCAGCGTCTCGTTCTCAATGATACTTTGGCTTCCGGTCCGATCGAGCATAGGATTCGCTACTGACGGCCGAATCGACTGAAAACCGAGAAACTCCTTCGCCCTTTGAATTCTCCCTTCTTTCTCACTTAGTCTCTTGATTGAATCATTCGAAACAAGACCCAGTTGATGGCCTATGTACATGAGTCGAGAGTCAGCATTGTCCTGTCTCAGCAGGAGCCGGTATTCTGCACGCGATGTGAATATGCGGTATGGCTCATCTGTGCCCTTGTTGATTAGGTCGTCAATCAAGACTCCTATGTAGGCTTCATTTCTTTTGAGAATGAACGGGGATTGCTCTTTTACAGCAAGTGCTGAATTGATTCCGGCGATGAGGCCTTGAGCCGCTGCCTCCTCGTAGCCACTTGTGCCGTTTACCTGACCGGCGAAATAAAGCCCCTCGACGAACTTCGACTTGAGAGTGTGCTCAAGTTGATGCGGCGGGAAGTAGTCGTATTCAACGGCGTATCCCGGCCGTAACACTCTCACGTTCCTTAGTCCCGGAATTGTCCTGATTGCTTTGCTTTGGATTTTCTCGGGCAAGCTCGTCGAGAAGCCGTTGACATAGACAATTTGTGACTCGTACCCTTCCGGTTCCAGAAATATCTGATGGCGCTCTCTATCAGAGAATCTGTGGAGCTTATCTTCAATTGATGGACAATATCTTGGTCCAACACCCTTAATCCTACCCGTGAACATAGGAGAGTCATCAAATCCTTCCTGAAGAATTGAGTGGGTCTCGCGGTTCGTATGGGTCAGAAACATCGGAATTTGAGCATTCCTTATTTCCTTTGTCTGGAAAGAAAAAGGAACAGGGTTTGTGTCGCCTTCCTGTTGCTCTGTTTCGCTGTAATCGATAGAGCGTCTATCTACTCTCGGTGGTGTTCCTGTCTTCAACCTTCCCATCTTTAGACCGAGCGAAGCCAGTTTGTCCGACAACCCGGATGAGGCCGGCTCTTCATATCTTCCTCCTACAGAGGTATGCCGGCCTGTATGCATTATCGCGTTCAGAAAGGTACCCGTACAAAACACAACTGCCCTGCAAGCAATCCTCAAGCCGCGACCTGTAACAATTGCGGTCAGCCTCCTATTTTCAACACGAATGTCAACAATCGTATCTCGCAGGGTTGTTAGGTTTTCCTGGCACAGTATTCTCCGCGCCGCCTCGCGACTGTACCACTCCCTATCGCTCTGGCACCTTGGGGACCAGATTGCGGGCCCCTTTGATTTGTTTAGCATCCGAAAGTGAATTCCGGTTGCATCGGCAATCTTACCCATCTCGCCTCCCAGAGCATCGACCTCGCGAACCAGATGACCCTTTGCAGAGCCCCCTATTGCCGGATTGCACGACATTCTGCCTATCGATGATAGATCCATTGTAATCAAAGCCGTGTTGCAGCCCATCCTTGCAGATGCAAGGGACGCCTCGATCCCTGCGTGTCCACCACCAACAACTACAACATCATATTTCGTGTGAATTTTCAATTCGTTTCACGTGAAATGGAGCTATTTACCAATGCAAAATTTGCCAAAGATGTTGTTCAGTAGCGTATCTGTGGAGATTTCTCCGACTATTTCGGCTAGCGCGTCGATTGCTCTCCTTATATCCAAAGCTGCAAATTCTGCTGAGATACCTTTCTCAACTGCGTTGGAAGCGGAATTGAGAGCATCCGATGCCCTGCTTAACGAATCCCTGTGCCGAACGTTCATGGGCTGCAAACCGTTTACTTCCAGACCATCGCTGCCGACCATACCTACCAACTTTTGCCGAAGTACATTAATTCCGAGGCCCGTTTTGGCAGAGACCAGAACTTCGTCAACGCGTGAAGCCATTATGCTAAATGAACTTGTCTCTATTCGCTCTGGCTCGCACAAATCGATCTTGTTGTACACTATCAGGACTCTGTCGGGACACTCGGTTTCTTTAAGAAATGCCACTGCATCCTCTCTATTTGGCTCCAACGAGGCGTCGACAGCCAACAACACTACATCGGCCGTTTTGAGTGCAGACCTCGCCCTCGCAACCCCCTCGATCTCAACAGGATCGCTGGTGTTTCTCAATCCGGCTGTGTCATGCAGACGGACCATTATGCCGTCAATCAAGATATTCTCCTCTAATGAGTCTCTAGTTGTACCGGGAATGTCGGTTACTATTGCTCTACGTTCCGCTAACAGAGCGTTGAAGAGGCTCGACTTTCCCGCATTGGGCTTGCCAATTATAACCACCGAAAGCCCTTCCCTATAGACCTTGCCCGTTCTGTAGGAGTCTATCATCCGTTGAAGCTCATTCTGTAGAAGGCCAATTCGACTCAGCACTTCTTCGCGGGGTATAAGGGCAATGCCCTCCTCACTGAAGTCCAGTTCCAACTCCAACAGCGAGCAAACGTCCAAGATTCTACTTCTGATATCCGCTATCTTCTGTGAGAACTTCCCATCGAGGTGATTCAGGGATAGTTTCCGCGACGCTTCGCTTCGGGCGGAAATGAGACCGGCAACGGCTTCTGCCTGTGACAAGTCAATTCTCCCGTTAAGGAAAGCCCGCTTTGTAAATTCGCCCGGTTCTGCCTGCCGTACTCCGGAAGAGATAATGGTATCCAGAACTAATTGGGAAATGTAGATTCCGCCGTGACAACTGATCTCAACAGAATCCTCGCCGGTGTATGAGTGCGGATTCCTGAAAACCGTTGCAACAATCTCGTCAATGTAGTCACCATCGAGATTCACAAGTCTGCCGTAATGCGCTGTATATCCGGCAGCTTCGCTGAGACTTGACATTCCGCGGAAGAGGGCATTTATTGCCGCTATTGCGTTTGCTCCAGACACACGTATAACTGCAAGCGCCCCCTCGCCAAGAGGTGTTGCCCTCGCAACGATTGTGTCATCATGAAAAACCCTGACCACTTCGGCCCTTCTGTGATAAGCGTACTCGGTGATGCTGAACTTAAGAATTTCCATTCTGACTATCAATCAAACGATCAAAACAACAAAGGCTCACTGCATGCAATGAGCCTTTGGGTTACCATCTGAAAAGTCGTAGGTCTAACGCTTCTTGATATCAGGCATGTTCTTCGCGAGCCTCGCTATAATTCCGCTTTGCGCTTTTTTGGGGTCAACTTTCTTGAGCGGTTCATCGCCATGCTGTTTGTTTATCCAAAACTGTTGACCGATCGATAACAGGTTGAACACAAAGTAATACAGGTTTAGGCCGGAAGGAAGACTGTTGAAGATGAGCATCATCATGATGGGCATGAGCCACACCATTGCCTTCTGTCTCGGATCCGTTACAGTTTGCTTCTGCTGAATGAACATTGTGATACACATTGCCAGGGCAACGCCGCTAATCTGGCTCATTCCAAACAAGGGAACAGTGAAGGGAAGGTGGACGATCGAGTCGGGAATGGAAAGATCCTGAATCCACCAGACAAAGGGAGATTGGCGAAGTTGAATCGTGGAACTGAACACATTGTAGAGCGCGAACAGAATAGGCATCTGGAGCAAGATTGGCAAGCAACCACCCGCCGGGTTGACACCATACTCCTTGTAGAGATTCATTATGGATTTGTTCATCTGCTCGGGATTGTCCTTGTATTTCTCGCGCAGCTCGGTCATCATCGGTTGGAGTTGCTGCATTCGCTTCATGGACTTCATGCTTGTTCTCGTAAGCGGGTGCAACACAATCTTGATGATGATGGAAAAAACGATGATGACAACCCCCCAATTGGAGATAAAGATATGAAGGAAATTGAACAGGGGTATTAACGCGTACTCGGTTATCTGTCGAATGACCACGGGGCCGAGGCTCATGATCCGGTCGAGCTCCCGGTCCATCGATTTTATCAAAGAGAAATCAAGCGGTCCGAGAAAGAGGGTGATTTTTGAGGCTTCGTTACTTGTTCCCTTGAACGGCATTTTCAGAGCAAGACTGTAGTTTTCCTTCTCACCCCTATCGGGCTGCAGCTCTTTGCTTCCCTCAATGAAGGCTCCCTGGCTTGTTCCGCGGTCGGGAAACATTGCCAGGGCAAAGTACTTGTTCCGTGCAGCTACCCAGTCGGTTACCCCCGTGATGTCCTTTTTGACCGTCTCAGACTCGCTGGTTGCATCAATCTCGGCTAGCTCGCCGCCCGACATCGCATACGCATGGGCCGAGTGGGATTCATCAATACTGTTTCGTTCGGCGTACGGAAGACCGTGTTCCCAGATGATCTGATACTCAAACCCCGAAACCACATCGGCAAAATTCTGAAAGAGATGCTCTACGTCAAGCTCATATGTTCCGTTTCTGAACGTAAAGCGCTTGACTATCCTCTTTCCGTCTTCAATAGGAAGCACAAAGTCAACCGAGAGCGTATCAGATTCTTGAAGGGTAACCGTTTTCCAAGAAGGTAACCGCGCTTCAAAGAAGAGGTTGCGGGTGTTGATCTGCTTTCCATCCTTCGAGAGAAATAGCAAACTGAAGTCTCCCCCTTTGTCAAAATCCACAAGTTGGACGGGATGCTGATTCCAGGTCTTGTATTTTGTCAGTTCCCACTTTCGAACCAATCCTCCCCTCGTTGTAATCTCTGCAGTGTAAAGGTCGGTCTTGACAATAAGGATTTTCTCGGTACCTGTTGCCCGGGAAGAAAAGAACCTGCCCAAGTCCTCCGAGGGCGCCTCCTCGGTACGGCCTGGCTGCGCTGCTTGTAGTGATGCTTGTCCTTGATCTGTTGCTGGTTGAGGAACATGCGCCGTATCCGGCATCGTCGCGCTATGCGGTGGGGGCGGGGGTGTATTCGCCCACATCCACACCATCAGCACAACGGCAATCAGCACAAATCCTATTGTTGCTTGTCTGTCCATTCAAAACATCTCCATAACGCGAATTCGATTCTGTTATCTACATCTAAGCCGGGTCATAGCCTCCGGGGTGAAACGGATGGCATTTGCCAATCCGCTTTATTGCAAGGGTTGTTCCCCGAAGTGCTCCGTGTTTCGCTAAGGCGTCGACGGCATACTGAGAGCACGTTGGGTGAAATCTGCACGTATTGGGCGGGAGCAGAGGAGAAATGAGAAACTGGTACAGCCGAACAATGAACGTGAGGAGTTTGGCCATGACTCTTGCCTACAATCTTGAGGTGATGAAGTGAACGAACTTACCAATATCACTCCGAACCTGCGACAATGAGACTCTTTCCACGGAAATGCCCTTTGAACCTTTATACGAAATCGTCATACCTAAACGCGTATTGGACTTTGCGAGAGAGCTATCCAGGTTTCCACGTTCTGCCAAAAACGCCTCCCGCATAAGCCGTTTGAGTCTGTTCCTTCGAACGGCATTGAGATTTCTGGAGGGAACTCTGAAAGCAACCTGGAATGGCTCATCGCATTGGTGCAGAAGGAGATACGAGCAGCGAAACAATCGTCCATCAAGCCGGTTTCCTGATTGCGCAATCCGTTTGAAGAGAGTTCTCCCGCGCAGGATTTCCGACTTCTTCAAACAACTATCTTTCGTCGCTCACGGTGAGTTTCTTGCGGCCCTTCGCTCTCCTGCGAGCAAGTACATTTCGACCGTTCTTGGTTGCCATGCGCTCACGAAAGCCGTGGGTATTCTTGCGCTTTCGTTTGTGGGGCTGGAATGTTCTCTTCATGGAAACTCCTGATCTTGCTGGTTACTCTCTGAAACGAAAAAAAGAGGGTTGCCGCGCATGGCAATCCTCATATTCCTCAGACCTACTGTACTGTGAACCTAAAGGTAACCAACATGTTAGCGAGATACAATAAAAATCTCGGCAGAAAAACGATTTTTAACTTGCTATGGGCGTTGTGATGTGTTATAATTTCGAACGACCTTCCTCCTATAGCGGTGTTGATAACTCGTGGATAGCGCCACGCTGATTCGCGGGCATCAGTGTCAAGAAACGTCGCTTTTCACATTGGAAAGTCCGAAACTTCTAACAGTTCTTCCTAATTGTTGAAATTCAATGAGTTACCGGCCAGGCGCTTGCTTCTTTTGGTGTTGATAACTGTTGAATAATCCATGAAAATTTCTGCCGCTATCTCTGAGAGTGAATAGCTTTGTGGAAATCTTCTGAATAGTTGTACATAACAAAACTTAAGGCTTATCCCCTATATCGTTATGATTGACATCTTAGAAACCACTGCTCATCCGACTGAGTTAGAGCAGGCACAGAGCGTATGGTCGGCATGCCTCAACATTCTCAACGAAAACGTTACCTCGCAGAGCTTCAAAACATGGTTTGAGCCGATTGTTCCCGTGAATCTTAAAGGCGGAACCCTCACCGTTCAGGTTCCCAGCCAGTTTTTCTATGACTGGATTGAAGAGCATTTCGAGGGAATGATAAATTCCACAATTACTCGAGTGCTTGGCAAAGACGCTTCCCTCACGTACGAAATCCTGAAGGAAGACACCCCGATTGAGGCCGAACAGGAGATCGTCCTTCCTCCGGCGACAAGAACAGAGAAGCGGACCTTCCCGCCCCAGCCGGAATCATTCAGATTGGGAAACGCACCGCCGGCAAGTTCCCGGCAAAACGACTCGGCGAACGGAAATTTCCAGACTTTCCTGAACCCGCGCTACACGTTCGATAATTTCATTAAGGGGGAGAGCAACCAGCTTGCAAGGGCTGCTGCCACCGCTGTTGCCAACAATCCGGGCGGCACGTCATTCAATCCTCTTGTGATTTATGGAGGAACGGGACTCGGAAAGACGCATCTCATTCAGGCTATTGGAAATTATGCCCAGGCACATAACAAAGCGCGCCGCGTCATCTATGTATCGAGCGAGAAATTCACAGTCGAGTTCGTCGAAGCAATTCAAAGCGACCGCATCAATGAGTTTGCCGCATTTTACAGAAGCATGGATATCCTGATTGTTGACGACGTTCAGTTCTTTTCCGGAAAGGAAAAGACGCAGGACAGCTTCTTCCACACGTTTAACGAACTTCACCAACTCGGCAAACAAATCATTCTCTCGTCCGACCGGCCGCCGAAAGAACTGAAGGGACTTGATGACCGCCTTCTCTCACGGTTTCAGTGGGGGTTGACTGCAGATATTCAGCCCCCCGATCTTGAAACCCGTATTGCCATCCTCCGCTACAAGAGCATGAACGACGGTATTGAACTTCCGGGTGAGGTGATTGAGTTTATGGCTGCCAATGTTACGACGAACATTCGCGAACTTGAGGGATGTCTTATCAGTTTGCTTGCCAAAGCCTCGCTGGAAGGAAGGGAAATCACGGTAGATCTTGCCCGCGAGGTTCTCAAGGTCGTAGTCGGCGATGTTCGTTCGCCTATTACCATCGAGGAAATTCAGCGAAACGTTTGTGAATACTTCAGCATTCCAGAAGACTTACTCCGCGCCAAAACCCGCAAGCAGGAAATTGTGAATGCACGCCAGGTAGCAATGTACCTTGCAAAGGAGCTGACGAACTCATCTCTGAAAACCATCGGACTTCATTTCGGCGGACGGGATCATAGCACGGTAATACACGCCTATCAGTGCGTCGAAGATCAAATGAAAATTGATACGAAGTACAAAACAAACGTCGATCAAATCAAACGCCGACTCGAATTACGGGGAAAAGTGTAGAAAAGCGTAATTCGTTCCTCTTCGGATGCAAAAACTTTGTGAGGCAACAAAATGCACTTTGATGCATGTTCACTGCCGTCATTCTGCACAGAGTATTGAATTAACTTCTTATATATATCTCTGAACAAAGAGAGTCTATATCACGTATAGGCTCTTTTCATTTTTGATTCTTCGGACTGTGCAAATGTTGTGTACTGATCTGTTGAAAATTCGTGAATCTGTGTAGAGAGTGTGTTGATGCCGATATTCATTCTTCCGAAAAGCACACACATATTACAGTAATGTTACATAAATCATTGTTATGCACATTCAATCAGTTGCTGAATTACTTGAACAAACCGTTTATGACCGCATGAGAATGAAAAACTAAGAGATAAAGAAATATGTTTTTTAACAAATTCACATCCCTTATTATTACTCTTACTTTATATATATATGGTACAATTTATAATTATCATTGCAGCCCGCATCGTAATTCTGAAGAACATATTCCTTTTTTTTGATTCTGTATTTCCTGTATCACTTTGTAAATTAACAACTTAGAAAGAAATCAGTGTTTTGAATTAAGCAAAATTTTGAGTAAATTTAACGGTTATTTGATGCCACCAAATTCTCTTCAATCTTCATTCCCAAGGAGATCACGATGAAATTCACCACTACGACAGGCGAACTTCAACGCATACTTGCAAAAGTCAGTGGTGTTGTTCCGACAAAATCAACAATGCCTATTCTTGAAAATGTATTGTTTGATTTGCTGAACAATCGACTTACGATAACGGCTACCGATCTCGAAATATCCCAGACTATTTCACTTGACGTAAAGGGAACAGAGGATGGGCGAGTGGCTATTCCGGCGAAGCGCCTGCTTGATACTATTCGCTCGTTTGGTTCAATTGATGATGTCATATTTACTGTGGATGTTACAGCAAGTAAAATACACATTAAAGTAGGTAAGGGAGATTTTACTCTGACGGGAGAGAATGCAAAAGAATTTCCCGTCATTTCTCCGTTTGAAGGAAAGACAGAAATATCTCTCGATTCAAATATTTTGAAGCGCATTATTCATCGAACTGTCTTTGCAGTGAGTACGGATGAACTTCGACCCGCTATGATGGGCGTATTATTTCAACCAAAGGATAAAGACCTGCGGGCAGTAGCAACTGATGGGCACAGACTCGTCAGGTACACTCACAAGATGAACAAAGCGTCTGATTTGAAACACGACATCATTGTGCCGGCTAAAGCGCTGAATATTGTTAATAAGTCGGTTGAATCGGGAACAGTAAAACTCACAATGAGTGATACACATGTGAAATTCAATTTCGATTCGACAGAACTTGTATCGCGCCTGATTGACGAAACATATCCTAACTATGAAAGCGTTATTCCGACGGAAAACGACAGAGCCATGACTGTTAAACGCGAGTCGATGATGGCGGCATTGAGACGCGTTGCATTGTACGCAAGTGCAACAACGCATCACATAAAGCTGTCGATGAAGAAGAATACGCTTACCATCAGTGCCCAGGATTTGGATTTTGGCGGTGAAGCAAAGGAGATTGTTGAAGCAGAATATGCGTCCGACGATTTGGATATCGGTTTTAACTCCACATATTTAGTGGATATTTTATCGCATCTTGAAGCCGAGCAAGTAACATTCAAATTCAGTACGCCGACACGTGCGGGTATTGTTTCTCCGTCGGGAGAAAATGCAAATGAGGATGTACTGATGTTGGTGATGCCCGTACGGCTCAACAATTGACAGCCCGGCGAAAGAATTTCGCTGACAATGAACGTTGAGTTTGTTCACCTGAAGAACTTCAGGAATCACGAAGATACAGTAATTGAATGCGGGGCAGGTATTAACGCCCTTTTGGGAAACAACGGACAGGGAAAGACCAATGTGCTGGAAGCAATTTCGTATTTGAGTCTCACCAAAAGTTTCTATGCTGCCGGAGATGCAACGGTTCTGCAAATCGGCAAAGATAGTTTCGAGATAGACGGGAAAATACAAACGGACGCACACATCGAGCATCGAATTCATGCTGCGTACAACCGGTCAGGCGACAAGTCGTTTACCATCAACGGAGCCAGGCCCGAAACGTTTGCCTCGGTCATAGGCCGTTTTCCCATTGTGGTGCTCTCCCCGGAAAACAACGCAATCACATTCGGCGGGCCGATGGAACGGCGGAAATTCATCGACCTGCTCCTGTCGCAAATCAGCCGCAGTTATCTTGAAGATCTGCTCGAATACCGGCGTATCCTGAAGCAGCGCAACCGGTTGCTTACCGAAGCTAAGGCGGAACACAGATATCCGGCCGGGCTTCTTGAACCTTGGACAGCGAGTCTTATTCATCATGGTGCACGCATTATCAACAATCGCAAAGCGTTTGTCCGCGAGTTCAGGGAGTATGTGAAGCGTGCATATTACAGTCTTGTAAGCAGTCCGGATCACCCATACGACGGAAACGAAGATCCATCCTTGCATTACGAGTCACTTCCGGGACTGGAGAATCTGACAGGCATCGACCCGATAATGGAAGTAATGAGAGATGAACTGGAAAGGAAGAACGTTGAGGAACGCCGGCGGGGCTCAACGCTTGTTGGACCTCACCGTGATGATCTCCGGTTGCGGATCAACGACATCAGCGTTCAACAGTATGCATCGCAAGGGCAGCACAAAACACTGTTGCTATCATTAAAAATTGCCGAGTTCTTTTATCTGAAAGAACACCGCGGCGAAGTTCCGGTTTTCCTGCTTGACGATGTTTTCAGTGAACTCGATGAAACCCGGTCCCAACTGCTGTTGAATACACTTTCTTCGCTCGGGCAAACATTCATCACAACAACAGAAGAGGGTGTATTTCACGACGCCATTTCGTGGAATCGAACAAACAGAAGGTTCCGGGTTGAAGCGGGTTCGGTCCGCCCTGCGTAGGGAAGATGTCCGGTAACAGGAGAACACATGGACAAGAGAAGTACAAGACGACAGCATCCTCCGCAGAAGACAAAACAGCAACCGGAGCCGTTCGCCTTGGCGCTCGACAAGTTCGTCAGGCAAGTGGGCATTACAAAGAAGATGAAGCAGTTCTCCGTTATCACGTCATGGGGGGAGATCGTAGGTCAGCAGATAGCCAGAGTGACTCAAGCAGAGAGAATCGACAACGGCATTTTGTTTGTCAAAACAGCAACAGCTCCGTGGCGCAATGAGTTGACACTGAGACGGCTGGAGATTTTAGAGAAGGTGAATGCTGCAGCAGGAGCCAACGTAGTCAAGGAAATCAGATTCCGGTAGAATAGTTCAGTAAGGAGTGCATGGCAAAGGACAAAGAGGAACAAAAGAAATACAGCGCAGACGACATCACAGTCCTCAAGGGCCTTGAAGCGGTACGACGCAGGCCCGCGATGTACATCGGCGACGTGAGTATACGAGGTCTGCACCATCTCGTCTATGAGGTTGTCGACAATTCGATCGATGAAGCGCTTGCCGGATTTGCAAAGAACATATCCGTGCGCATCAACAAAGACGGCTCGATCACCGTGATCGACGACGGGCGCGGAATTCCCACCGACATTCACAAAGAAGAGAAGCGTTCAGCCCTCGAAGTAGTCATGACTGTGCTGCATGCCGGTGGAAAGTTTGACAAGAACACCTACAAAGTATCGGGCGGGTTGCACGGCGTTGGCGTTTCCGTCGTGAACGCCTTGAGCGAATGGATGAAAGTAGAAGTCCGCCGCGACGGGAAGTTGTACTTCCAGGAATATCGCAAAGGCGACCCCGTCGCAGCCGTGAAGCATATCGGCAAAGCGGAAAACGGCAAGTCCGGCACAACCGTAACGTTCATGCCCGACGGTACGATTTTCAAGAACAGGACATTCAAGTTTGAAACAATAGCCGAACGTTTGCGTGAACTTGCGTTCCTCAACCGGACTGTTGTTCTCACGCTGAAGGATCTGCGTTCGAAGCAAGAACAGGAAGAAACATTCCACTTCGAAGGCGGCATTGTTGAGTTTGTGAAATACACGGATGCAACGCGTCCTGCAATTATGAAGAAGGTGTTCTACTGCGAGGGGAAGGACAAAGATGAAAGCGGACGCTGGGTTGAAGTCGAAGCGGCCTTCCAGTACAACGAACAGTACAGCGAAAACATCTTCACGTACGTCAACAACATCAACACACATGAAGGCGGCACACATCTCGTCGGTTTCAGAACCGCCATTACGCGGCAACTCAACAACTATGCGTACAAGAATAATATTCTGAAAGAAGGCGGCATCTCGTTGACAGGCGACGACTTCAAGGAAGGATTTACCGGCGTCATCAGCGCGAAGGTTCCGGAGCCGCAGTTTGAAGGTCAGACGAAAACGAAGCTCGGCAACAGTGAAGTCAAGAGCATTGTCGAAGGAATTGTCGGGCCGGCTTTGCAGAGCTGGCTGGAAGAAAACCCCGGTGATGCAAAACGGATTCTCGAGAAATCACTGCAGGCGGCGGAGGCACGCGAAGCAGCGCGAAAGGCCCGCGATCTCACACGTCGCAAGAACGCATTATCGGGTGGCGGGCTTCCCGGGAAACTCGCCGATTGTTCCATCAGCGACCCCGAACATTGCGAACTCTATTTAGTTGAAGGTGATTCGGCAGGCGGCAGCGCAAAGCAAGGCCGCGACCGGAGGTTTCAGGCAATTCTTCCCCTTAAGGGAAAAATCCTCAATGTCGAAAAAGCCCGTCTCCACAAGATTCTTGAGAACGAAGAAATCCGCAACATCTTCACGGCAATCGGCACGGGTGTCGGAGATCAGTTCGATCCCGAAAAAGTCCGCTATGGCAAAATCATCATCATGTGCGACGCGGACGTGGACGGCTCGCATATCCGCACTCTGTTGCTGACGTTGTTGTTCCGCCACATGAAGCCGCTGATCGAACTCGGGCACATCTACATCGCGCAGCCGCCGCTGTACAAAGTGAAGAAGGGAAAGCAGGAGTTTTACGCGTACGATGAAGAAGAGCGGGACGAGATTCTCAAACGTCTCGGCAACTCCAGGAAGGAAGAACCGAAAGCTGCGGAAGATGGCGAAGCGTTGCCGGAAGAAGGAGCCGTGGTGACGCCGAGCGGTGCCATCATCTCTCGCTTCAAAGGTCTCGGCGAAATGAACCCCGAGCAACTCTGGTCAACAACAATGAACCCGGAAACCCGCACCGTGCTTCAGGTAACAATCGAAAACGCCGCCGATGCCGACCGCACATTCTCCATTCTGATGGGAGATGAAGTGGAGCCGCGGCGCGAGTTCATCGAGAAAAATGCGAAGTATGTACGCAACTTGGATGTGTGACAGCATCTTGCGATAGTTCTATGGGTTTGTGGAGTTCATGGAGTTTACGTGGTGCAACGAAGGAGTGATGAAGTGAGAAAGAGAAATCGTAAGACGTTTATTCTTGCCGTCGAAGGTGATGATCCCGAGAAGGAGTTGGAGTTTGAGTTGGATTTTCAGGAGACGTTGACGACATCGGAACGTTTTCAAATGATGCTCGACGGAACGAAAAACTTACAGAAGATGTGGGCGCGCCATGGACATCGAAAGCATACTTCGATCCTTAAACGCACATAAGGTACAGTACGTCATTATTGGCGCGGCTGCGTTTCCTGCGCATGGGTACAGTCGTCCTACGGGCGACATTGATATCTTTGTTCGAGCAACACCGAAGAACGCGCAACGGACCCTTGAGGCACTCACCGCAGTAGGATATGACGTCGCAGACACATCGGTTGAAGAATTGTTGGAGAAGAAACTACTCTTCCGGCAGTATGCAGAAGCGCTTGACATTCATCCGCACGTGAAAGGCGCAGAATTCAAGAATGTGTGGTTAAGGAAAGTGACGGACAAAGTCGGCCAAACCAAAACGTACTTCTCCAGCCTGAATGACTTGATTCGGATGAAGGAGGCGGCTGGTCGCCCGAAGGACCTGCTGGATTTAGAAGTTTTGAGAAAATTGAAAGAGCGGAAGAAGCGGAAAAGATTCAGATGAAGTCGCATTCCGGGAATATGCTGGCAAACGCGGTAGTAGTGTGATGAAATCAAAACAAGACTGAAGTCATAGAGAACATAATGGCCACCCTCAACGAAAAAATAGTCCCCGTTGATATTGAAGATGAAATGAAGGGATCGTACATCGATTACTCGATGTCGGTCATTGTGGCGAGGGCGCTTCCCGATGTACGTGACGGGCTCAAACCCGTTCACCGCCGCGTTCTCTTCGGTATGCAAGAACTCGGCTTGGCGCCGAATCGTCCGTACAAGAAGTCGGCGCGTATCGTCGGTGAGGTGCTGGGTAAGTATCACCCGCATGGCGACACCGCGGTGTACGACACGATGGTTCGCATGGCGCAGGACTTCTCGATGCGCTATCCGCTGGTTGACGGACAGGGAAACTTCGGTTCTGTGGACGGCGATTCGCCCGCGGCAATGCGTTACACAGAAGCGCGCATGTCCCGCATTGCGGACGAGATGCTGCGCGACCTCGACAAGAACACGGTTGATTTCGCGCCCAACTTCGACGACACGCTGAAGGAGCCGACCGTTATGCCGGCGCTTGTTCCCAATCTTCTCGTCAACGGAACGAGCGGCATTGCCGTCGGTATGTCCACCAATATCCCTCCGCACAATCTGAGCGAAGTCATCGACGGCTGCATCGCGTACATCAAAGACGAAAGCATCACCAGCGAAAAGCTGATGAAGCATATCAAAGCGCCGGACTTCCCCACGGGCGGCATCATTTACGGATATGAGGGTGTGAAGTCTGCCTACCTGACCGGTCGCGGCCGCATCATTGTGCGTGCAAAAGCAAGTATAGAAACGGACAAGAAGGACCGGCAGAGTATTATCATCTCGGAAATTCCGTACCAGGTCAACAAGGCGACTCTTATCGAACGTATCGCAGATCTGGTGAACGAGAAGAAGATTGAAGACATCTCTGATGTAAATGACGAATCCGATCGCGATGGATTCCGCATCGTTGTCTCGCTCAAGAAAGACGCCAACGCGCAAGTTGTGCTGAACAATCTCTACAAGCATACGCATATGCAGACAACGTTCGGCGTCATCGTGCTGGCCCTTGTTGAAGGACGACCGCAGATTTTGACATTGCGCGAGATCATCGAGAAATTTGTCAAGCATCGCAACAATGTCGTCGTTCGCCGGGCGAAATACGAGCTCGATGCCGCCGAGAAACGTGCGCACATCCTTGAAGGCTTCATTATCGCGCTTGACAACATCGATGCTGTCATCAAGCTGATTCGGGCCTCGCGGGACTATGACACCGCGAAGAACGGCTTGATGAAGAAATTCAAGTTGTCCGAGATTCAGGCAAAAGCAATTCTCGATATGCGCCTCCAACGCCTCACCGGCCTGGAACGCAAGAAGATCGAAGAAGAATATCGCGAAACCATCAAGCTTATTGAACAACTGAAAGCCCTGCTCGCGAGCAAGAAGTTGCAAATGCAGCTGATAGAGAAAGAACTTCTGCAAATCAAGGAAAAGTACGGCGACGAGCGTCGCACCGAAATCGTGATGAAGGCGGAAGAGTTCAGCATCGAAGATACAATCGCCGAAGAAGAAGTGGTTATCACGATTTCCCACAGCGGCTATATCAAGCGCTTCCCGGTGAGCGGCTACCGGAGGCAATCGCGTGGCGGCAGAGGTTCGACAGGAGCGGGAACGCGCGAAGATGATTTCATAGAAGCAGTATTCATCGCTTCGACACACGAGCACATCATGCTCTTCACGGATCAAGGACGATGCTACTGGCTGAAGGTGTTTGAAATCCCCGAAGGCGGGCGCGCAACACGCGGAAAATCCATCGCCAATCTTATCTCCAAGGAAGCCAAAGAGACCATCGTTTCATACGTCGCTGTCAAGAATTTCGAAGAGAAATTGAATGTGTTGATGGTGACCGAACAGGGCATCATCAAGAAGACGGCACTCGAAGAATTCAGCAACCCGCGCAAAACCGGCATCGGCGCAATCGGCCTGGACAAAAAGGACAGACTCATTGACGTTCACCTGACCGACGGCAAACAGGATATCGTCATCGGTACGAAGGAAGGCGTTGCCATCCGATTCCACGAGCAGGAGGTTCGTGTAATGGGGCGAAGTGCAGGTGGAGTCCGTGCAATCAAGCTGGAAAAGGGCGATGCTGTTGTCGGTGCGGTGGTGTTGCGGCGAAGCGGCGCAACGATTCTCGTTGCAACGGAGGATGGCTTCGGCAAGCGCAGCGAAGTGGATGACTATCGCACAAGTCACCGCGGCGGCAAGGGTATCATCACGATGAAGACGACCGAGAAGACGGGCAAGATGATCGCCATCAAGGAAGTAGTTGACAAGGATGATGTCGTGATTGTGACGGGGAACGGCATTGTCATCCGGCAGCACGCGTCGGATATTCGCGTGGCGGGACGCAACACGCAGGGCGTTCGCCTCATCAAATTAGGCGAAGGAGACAAAGTCTCTGATGTTGCCGCAGTTCCTTCCGAGGATGAGGAACCGGCAAACGGAAATGGAAGTTCAGCCAAATCCGGAAGCGATAAGTCTGGGGAGAAGGAAGAGAGCGATCAACAATCACTTTTCGATGACGACAACGAAAAAAAAAATCTGAAGACAAAGAAGGGAACGAGCAAGGTGGAGGTTAAGGGGAGGGTGAAGATTCAGGAAAAGGTGAGGCCAAAGCCTGAAACACCGAAAGCGGGAGCAAAGAAGCCGGGCAAAAAAGAGAAGACAAAGACAAAACCGGCGAAGGTTATACCGCCGGCGAAGCAAGCGACAAAAGGAAAGCCGTCTGCCAAGGTCAGGAAAACCGCCGCAAAAGGGAGGAAGAAGTAGCAATCACCGATAGTTGCCGCCCCGCGCCGGACAATTTGTTGATGTCCTGGAAACGTTACGCCCACGGAGTAGGTTATTTGAGACGTTGACAATGACGAAGAGGAGATTTCATGGAAAAGACATCTGTTCGGTTGTTCGGAGGCACGGTTATTGGCTTGCTCGCGTATGCCTCAACATTCCTTGACGACACACTACGGCTCGCAATTGGTGCAGTACTCGCTCTGCCCTTTGTTGTGCTATTGATTGCCAGCCGCATCCAGCTTGGCAAGTCATTTGCAGTCAAGCCGGAAGCAAAGGGGCTTGTGACCTCGGGTCTGTACTCAAAAATCCAGCACCCCATGTATGTATTCCTCGATCTGTTTCTCATAGCAGTCATCATTGCCATAGGCTGGCCGCTTCTTCTGCTGGTTTGGTATGTGCTTGTAGTTGTTCAAGCGATTCAAAGCCGGAGGGAGGAGGCGGTTCTTGCAACCGCATTCGGCGCCGAATATCGGACCTACCAGAGTCAAACGTGGTTTTGAGTTGCAGGCTGAAAATACGGCTTACCCCCTTCTGCAAAAAGACTCACAGAAATAATCTGTTACTAGATTCAAAACGACTCATATGAAAACACTACTTTCACTCATAGTGTCGGCGTTGCTCGTTTCACTAACACACGCCCAATCAATCCAATCTCCTAACAACAAACTCACACTCACTTTTTCCCTTTCCGCCGAAGGCGAACCGATGTACAAACTCAACTTCGGCAAGAAGACCGTGATTCTACCAAGCAAGTTGGGAATTGAAATCAAAGAACAAACGTCGTTTGTGAAAAGTTTCAGGATCGAGAAGATGGAAACATCCCTCGTTGACGAATCGTGGGATCCGGTGTGGGGCGAAGTAAAAACGATCCGCAACAACTACCGCGAGCTGAAGGTGACGCTGGCGCAGATGACCACAAAACCCCGGACGATGGTTCTGGTATTCCGTCTGTACGATGAAGGGCTTGGCTTCCGGTATGAGTTTCCTGAACAGGAATTTCTCGATCATTTTGTCGTGACGGACGAGAAGACGGAGTTTCATCTCACCGGCGACCACAAGGCGTTTTGGATGCCCGGGGACTTCGACACGAATGAGTATGCATACAGCGAAACAAAACTGAGCGAGGTTGATGCGGAGATCGGCAGGAGGGTCGGTGAAATTTTCACGCGTTCGGTGATCAGCAAGGATTTTGTCCAGACCCCGGTAATGATGAAGTCTGCCGACGGACTCTACATCAACATATTCGAAGCCGCCGTTGTCAATTATCCGGCAATGTGTCTGCACATCAATAAAGAGAATTTCTTGCTGACGTCAGCCATTGCGCCCGACCCTGTCGGCAACAAGGCGTACCTGCAAACGCCGGCGCGAACTCCGTGGCGGGTTGTGTTCGTCAGTGACAAAGCCGCCGACATTCTCGGCTCGAAAATAATTCTTAATCTCAACGAACCGTCGAAGATACAAGACGTCAGTTGGATCAAGCCCATCAAATACATCGGCATTTGGTGGGAGCTACATGTGGGAAGATCGTCGTGGAACTATGCCGACGTGAACAACGTCCGTCTTGGAGAAACGGATTGGAAAAGCTTGAAGCCCAACGGCCGTCACGGCGCAACAACCGAACGGACGAAATACTACATCGACTTCGCCGCGAAGCACGGGTTCGACCAGGTTCTGGTCGAAGGATGGAATGTTGGGTGGGAGGATTGGTTCGGAAAATGGAAGGAAGAAGTGTTCGATTTCGTCACACCCTATCCCGATTTTGATGTTGACGAGTTGCAGAAATATGCCGCCTCGAAGGGCGTGAAGCTGATGATGCATCACGAAACATCGGCATCGGTGACGAACTACGAACGGAGAATGGATGATGCCTTCTCGTTCATGAACAAGCACGGCTACGACGCGGTGAAAACAGGCTATGTCGGCAAGATTATTCCCCGAGGCGAATATCATGACGGGCAATGGATGACGAACCACTATGTGCGCGTCGTGGAGAAGGCGGCGAAGTACAAGATCATGGTGAACGCGCACGAGCCTGTCCGCCCGACGGGTCTGCACCGGACATGGCCCAACTGGCTTGCCTGCGAAGCCGCACGCGGCAACGAGTTCAACGCGTGGAGCCAGGGGAACCCGCCGTTCCACGAAACCATTCTCCCTTTCACCCGCTTGCTTGGCGGACCGATGGATTACACGCCGGGCATCTTTCAAATCAAAATGAACTTCTACAATCCGGACAAGAAAGAACAAGTCCACACCACTCTCACAAAACAACTCGCCCTTTACGTTACGCTTTACAGTCCGCTGCAAATGGCCGCCGACTTGCCCGAGAACTACGAGGCGAAACTCGATGCGTTTCAATTCATCAAAGATGTTGCGGTGGATTGGGACGACACGAAGATACTTGAAGCGGAGCCGGGCGATTACATTACGATGGCTCGGAAAGCCAAAGGGAAGAATGAATGGTACCTCGGCGCCATCACGGACGAGAACGCCCGAACGGCAACCGCGCCTCTTTCTTTTCTCGATCCAAAACAATCCTACGTTGCCACAATCTACGCAGACGCCCCGGATGCCCATTGGGAGAAAAACCCGATGGCATACACAATCAACGGTTTTCTTGTCGATGCCAGGACGGTGCTGAAACTGAAGCTTGCCCCGGGCGGCGGCTCGGCTGTGAGCATCCGGCCTACAACTACCGGCGACCTGAAAGGCATGAAAAAGTACCCGTAATTCGGGGGTCTTCTTCAGCGAATGAGGCAACCATTCCACGCTTCCATTTGTTTGAGTGGTTAGACACGAACTCCCCTTTCGGGCGGAAAGAGAAGTTTCAAGTTCGTACCCACATCAAACAACTACTTCGGAGGAACAATGAGAACACGGGTTGCCCCCACTATTGCGTGCATCATCGTCCTGTTTCTGGCGGCGGGTGTTGCGTCGCGCGAAGCTCATGCACAAACGCAGGTAACGCTTGACGCAAGCAAGGATAATACATTGTACGAAGACCCGTCGGGATCGTTGAGCAACGGCGCCGGGCCTGGATTTTTTACCGGAAAGACCATTGCGGGAGCAATCAGACGCGGGTTGCTTGCGTTTGATGTTGCCGGCGGGATACCGGCAAATGCAACCATCACAAACGTGACACTGACACTGACTGTCACGCAAGCCCAAGCAATCGCACAGGTTATCGGCTTACATCGTGCATCGGCGGATTGGGGCGAGGGGACATCCATCGGAGGGGGAACGGGTGGCGGAGCCGGCGGCCCCGCGACAACAGGCGATGCAACCTGGCTGCACAGGTTCTTCAATACAACATTGTGGACAACACCCGGCGGCGACTTCGCCGCAACGCCGAGCGCGACATCGTCTGTTGGCGGACTCGGGACGTACACGTGGGCATCGACCCCGGCCCTGGTTGCCGACGTGCAGCAGTGGCTCGACACACCTTCTTCCAACTTCGGATGGGTGATTGTGGGGGGAGAGGGCGCATCGGCTACGGCGAAGCGGTTCGATTCACGCGAACACCCGACACCCTCCTCCCGTCCCAAGCTCGCGATCACCTATACCGGGCCGACAAGCGTTCCGCAAGAAACGCCCCACACCTTTGCGTTGCATCAGAACTTTCCCAATCCCTTCAATCCCTCGACCACGATCCGGTTCGAACTCGCGCAGCCGGGCCGCGCTTCATTGAAGATTTTCAACTTGTTGGGACAGGAAATTGCAACGCTTGTTGACGGGAATTTCTCCGCAGGCGCGCACTCCGTGGCGTGGGATGCGGCGGAGTTCAGCACGGGCGTGTACGTGTACCGGCTTGAAGCGGCAGGGAATGTCGCGACAAGGAAACTTGTGCTGGCGCGGTAGAAGGAATCGATGAAGAGCATAACAACCGCTGTGATCCTCCTCGTTCTGTTCAACCCGGTTCAGATGTGTGCTCAGATTGCATTGCCCCGGGAAGAACGTGTCATGGTCACGCTTGACGGTACTGTGACCACACAGGAATGGGAAAAGTCCCGCAAAATTGCTTTGACGGAAAACTACAGCCTGTATCTTATGGCCGACTCGGCGTGGTTATACATAGCGGCGCTTGGACCGGCACAGGCATTACCCTATACGGATATATTCGTCAAAACCGGTGCAGGGATTATCAACCTGCATGCATCAATGCAATTGGGCGAGCGGGTATTGCCCGAAGACAATTCGTGGGATGATACCAACCCCGCCTGGAAATGGGGCAACAATATTGATTGGACTGCCAACACGGTACGCTATGCAGCAGGTGTTTCGGACACCATACCCTTCCGCAACCAAATACGACCGTATGATGGCCAGGAGTTCAGGATATCCTTGAAGAAAACAGGAGTCGCGTTTTCCTTCTTCGTGCTCATCAGGGATTTTGTCGATGAGAAGGCGTTCGCAACTTTCCCGCTGCAAGGAACATCGCATGATCTCACGTCGTGGGAAAGAATATCTCTTGCTTCTGTTCACCCGCTGCCGATGAAGCTTTTCGCGGCAAAACTGAAAGTGAAAAACCTTGAAGCGGCTGCAGCATTCTATACCGGCGTTTTGGGATTCCGGCCCGACTCTTCAGTCCGCAACCCCGACGAACTCCATCTTGTCACGAATGCCTACAAGATAATCCTGCAGGAAGATACAACCGCACACTATCCGGACGGGAAAGCGCTTTCATCGGTAAGCATTTCCATGGCTCTCCGGAACATCGATAATTCCTATCAAACACTCAAATCACAAGGGGTAAGATTCTTCTCGGAAGAAAAACGCAAAGAAGGAGTCGGCTATTCCATGAAGATCTTCGACCCTTCCGGCAATCCCATTTCCATTATGCAACTCACTTACCCGAATGCCCCGGAAATACATGAGCCCTATATTTACAATTGCGGTTACTATGTTCCTTCCATGGATACGGCAAGGGAGTTCTACGCGAATGTTCTGGGATTTACGGAGCGTTCGGAACGATACCTGCCCGATGATATGCCGTTAGGCTACCGCGACGGTTCCTTTGCCTTTATGCTGCATCAGACCCGGCCCGAATTCGAACATGTAGTAACCCCCAATATGAAACTCGTTTTTCAAGTTTCCGACAGAATCGCATTCAAAGATATGCTGATGAAGAACACGGTTCATTTCTCGGAGAGCAAGGATATCATTACCATAACCGACAGAAGCGGAATTCAGACAGACATAATTTTCACGGAGTAATACTTCACCGTCTTGTTCTGAAGCGGTTGCGTTGTTTCTTTAAGATTATCGGAAGGGGCATCTTTTGGGATGCCCTTTCTATTTTCCGGCGTTGAGATTGGGCGAGGGAGTTGGTATCTTGACGTGGAAGACCATGACTATGGTGCTGTAAGTGCGCCATGGCAGCCAAAAGCCGTTACCCGGGTCGTTGGCAAACATGGCAGGTATGGCCTGAAAACAGAAATGACTATGCGTTCCCCGTCCACCGCCTCTGCGGCATCCTTACAAAGGCTTGTCGACCGGCTTGCATCAAGAAAACATATTCCCCATGCCGTCTTGGTGCTGGAGACCCTCGACCAATCATTCTCATGGTCCGGCGCAACAGGCAAGGCATTGCCTGACGGCACACCCATGACAACCAATACGCCGTACTTCATTGCCAGTATTGACAAGATCTTTGTTGCTGCCGTCATTCTGATTCTGCACGAACGTCGGGTTCTTTCGATCGAGCGTTCCATTGCGGAATATCTCCCGCCGGGAGTAATCAATGGGCTGCATCGCCTCAACGGTACCGACTACTCAGAACGAATCACAATACGGAACCTCCTGGGTCACACGTCCGGTTTGCCGGATTATTTGGAAGATTACCCGAAACGGGGCCCCAGCCTGGTTGAGCAATTGTTCAGCGGCGAGGACCGGGAACTCACAATGGAGACCATCCTCCGTGTTGTGAAAGAGCAACTTGAACCGCATTTCCCGCCGCAGGCCAAGGATGCCACAAAACAAAGAGTGCGGTACAGTGACACCAACTTCAAACTCCTTGCCGCAATTATTGAAGTTGTGTGCAATACACCATTGCCTCAAACGGTGGCGGAGATGATTTTCCTCCCGCTCAAGTTGCCCCATACATGGTATGCCGGATTCTCAGGACCGTCCGAACTTCCAAGCCCGCCGGCGATGCTTTGGGTGGGAGATCGGCCCCTGGACCGACCGCGTTTATTGCGTTCGCTTCACAGCATCTACAGCACGCCAAGTGATCAGGTTGCTTTTCTGCGCGCATTGGTTCAGGGCCGACTCTTCCAGAACGGGAGCACGCTTTCCTTAATGCAAGGTCGATGGAATCGCTTCGGTATCCCCCTGGATCGCGGTGCCTTGCGATCTCCCGGATGGCCCATCGAGTATGCTCTCGGCCTCAAGCGTTTTCAACTTCCGAGACTATTCGCGCCATTCTCGCCGATGCCATCCGTCATAGGACATACCGGATCAACCGGAACATGGTTGTTTTATTGCCACCAACTCAAGGTCTTCGTTGCCGGAGCGGTGAATCAAGCAACGGCAGGCGCTGTGCCATTCCGCCTGGTGCCTGAGGTACTGAGGATCGTGAGCCGAGATGTTACAAACGAGGAAAATGATTGATGAAAGCTATTGTCTGCACAAGATACGGACCACCCGAGGTTCTTACATTGAAAGAGGTTGAGAACCCCGTTCCCGGGAACAATGAAGTCCTGATAAAAGTACACGCAACAACAGTTACGTCGGGGGATTGCAGGGTACGAAGTCTCAACGTGCCTGCGGGTTTCGGGCTTATCTCGCGTTTGGCTCTTGGAGTCTCGAAACCGAGGCAACCCATCCTGGGAACAGAGCTTGCCGGCGAGATTTGTGCGGTCGGGATAGACGTTCGCAAATTCAAGATAGGCGACCGGGTGATCGCGTTCAGCGGTATCGCCATGGGCTGCTACACCGAATACAAATGCATGCCGGAAAACGGGCGGGTGGCATTGAAGCCGCCCAATCTTACGTTTGAAGAGGCTGCCGCGATTTCGTTCGGAGGAACAACGGCATTGGATTTTTTCAGAAGAGGAACACTGCAGAGCGGCGAACATGTACTCCTCAACGGTGCTTCGGGAGGAGTAGGCACTGCCGCGCTTCAGCTTGCCAAACACTTCGGCGCGGAAACAACAGCCGTGTGCAGTGCTGCCAATGCCGAATTGGCAATATCCCTCGGCGCAGCCCGCGTCATTGACTATACCAAAGAGGACTTCACCCGGAACGGCGAAACCTATGACGTTATTGTCGATACAGTCGGCACGGCTCCTTTCTCGCGTTGCAAAAGTTCGCTGAAAGAGGGAGGACGCCTTCTGCTTGTTCTGGCCACCCTGCCGCAGATTCTTCAAGTCCCGTGGGTGTCGGCAACGGGCAACAAGAAAATCATCGCCGGTCCGGCAGCCGAGCGGCGGAAGACGTACGCTTCCTTGCGGAACTCGCGGAGGCGGGAAGGTTCAGGCCTGTCATTGACCGGTGCTATCCGTTCGGGCGGATCGTCGAGGCCCACCGCCATGTCGACACCGGGCGCAAGCGGGGAAACGTGGTTATAACCATGGCAGCATGACCCGCGTTCTGTGCCGTTAAACAGCATTGATATGACCGACAACGTCGCCTCCCCGGTTGAGATTGGATGAGGGAGTTGGTATCTTGACGGAAGATATAAGCAACATAAACGCAATACTTCGTCTTATGTACCGTATTGGAACAATACACGCAATAGCAATTGCGTAGTTTCACTAGTTAAGCAACATTTGCGGCAACGGATTTCTCCCCGCTCAGTGGTCGCCAATGCGTGGGCGAGTAGTAAATGTACATCGACATATCCGTGAACCACCATAGATTTCTGTGCATTACAAGTCGTGCGTGATTTCGTTCACCTTTTTCATCATCAATCTTGGTATCAACAATTACATCTACATCGGGCAATCGTTCAGAACACTTTATCCAGTCCATCGCTTCTCCTTTGTAGCCGCAAACGTCGCTTAACAATACAAACCACGACGTTCAGGCTGTTATAGTTTTAGTTGACCTCACTCAATGCCCGCCTCGTTTATGTCATCCGATTGTGGCGGGCACTGCGTGGTTTTTTCACCGTTATGCGAAAGGCTCACAATGAATGACAACCTGAGAGATAAGGGAATACTCATCGTCGAAGATGAGGTGTCAATCTGTGAACTCTTGTACCTTGTGCTCAAGGAAAAAGGGTTTTCCAACGTCTACACTGTCCATGATGGGGTTGAAGCCCTGAGTATGCTCGACCAACACCCTGGGGAGATACACGTAATTCTACTAGACCTTGGCCTCCCAAGAATGGGCGGACTTGATTTGATGCGCCATCTAGTAAACGTACATATGTTCATTGTTGGGATAGTCGTTCTGACAGGTTACGCCAGTCCAGAGAACCGAGCAACATTTCAATCACTTGGTACATCAACCGTCATCGCCGCAAATTTTATTTCAAAACCTTATACCCCTGCGATCACTGACGAGATCGAGAAAACAATTGCTCTTGTAAGCAAGAAAAGAGCAGCTCAAGCAAATGTTCTCACCAACAGCCTGGCTGACAAAGTACAAACTCTAGAGCATCAAATTGTTGGGCTCAGTGAAAAAATCGACCGAATAACTCAGAGAATTCCTAACTTCACCGCACAGCTTGGTCTTGATGTTCTGCGAACTCTTCTTATTGGAATACTAGTAATCGTTTCGTTGTACTTCGGCCTCGGTGACATTCTGGTCAAAATCGTGAACCAACTTAAATGAGCCTTTCGCATAACAAATGCAAGCACGTCACTCTCTCATTTGGTAAGGCTCGGTTGGTTCAAGTGTTGGCTCCACAAATAGTGTTCGTTCATCGGCTCGCATCCCGACATGGTCGGGACCAAAAGAGCAAAAGCATAGTGCTCGCCGTGCGTGCTTGCTAAA